>CADCON010000230.1 GCA_902803035.1 uncultured Ruminococcus sp. | reverse complement strand
GTCTTCCTGCTCCGGAATCTCTTCCTCCGTGCTGTCTTCCTGCTCCGGAATCTCTTCCTCCGTGCTGTCTTCCTGCTCCGGAATCTCTTCCTCGGCGCGGTCTTCCTGCTCCGGAATCTCATCCTCGGCGCGGTCTTCCGGCTCGGAAAAATCTTCCTCCGATTCATCGGTAAAAAGATCGAATTCCTCCGGGTATTCCGCTTTTTCAGCGCTGTCCGCGGAAGGCTCTTCTGCGGCAGCCTGCTTGTTCATCTCATCAAAATCGTCCGTCATCATATCATTCCCTCACTTCCTGGAATGCGGCAGTTGTCAATCACCTTTTCCGATTCAATCATTTATCTTTATCTGACATTGTCCAGAACGCCCGACAGCGTCCGATTGACGTCCGGATTCCGAAACCGGTATCCTCTCAGGCTTAGTTCCTCTCAGTCGTCCGTCGCAAAATACTCTTCCCGCTGCGCGCTCCAGTATTCCCTGTCCTTCTCTGTGATCTGACGGATCACGCGGCAGGGATTGCCGGCGGCAACAACGCCGGACGGAATGTCCTTGGTAACAACGGATCCTGAGCCGATGACCACATTGTCGCCTATGGTAACGCCTGGATTGATCACCGTATTCCCGCCTATCCACACATTGCTGCCTATGGTGACGGGATATCCGTATTGCAGCACTTCATTGCGTATGGCAGCGTCGATCGGATGGCCGGCGGTGAAAACGCAGACCTTCGGCCCGAATAGTACATTGTCCCCGATGACCACCCTGTTGACATCCAGGATGACACAGTCAAAATTCGCGTAGAAATTCTCTCCGATATAGGTATTGCACCCGAAATCAAAATGCACCGGAGGCTCAAACTTGCAGCGTTCCCCGCAGCCGCCGAGAAGCTGTCCGAGAAGCTGTCGTCTGTAATCCTTCTGTTCCTCCGTCGTGCCGTTGAAGAGACGGACAAGCATCCGGCATCTCTTTTCGTCTGCCGCCAGTTGTTCGTCCTCTCTCGGAGAATACAGCCGCCCAGACAGCATCTTTTTCTTCTCATCCTTGCCGAACAAAGCTTTCCCTTCCTTTCAGTGAGCATTTGTCAGAATATTGTTCCTCATCTTGTCCATATATTCCTTTACGGACATATTGCCGTTACATTCTTCTCCGCCCTCCATCGAGAACTCCATGTTCTTATTGAGGGTGCTGAAAAAATTGTATTTTGAAATCAGCTTGTCGCTGTAATTGGCCTTCGCCGTATCGTAATACCTGCGGAAGTTTTCCTCGGTCAGCCATTTGCTCTGAGCAATCTGCTGAAGATAACCGGTGTACCAATCCGTAAAGTATCCCCCTCTGAGAACCGTCTGCCGGATCATGGGATTCTCCTGCTCGATATTGTAACGGTAATTGTACTCAAAATAGGGCGATTCCTCTGAAAGAGCGGACGGCGATGGGCTCCAGACGTATGTATCCCCCAGAACGATCTCATTGTCATAGGGAATGATAACCGCCTTCCCGTCGCTTTTCCTGAAATATATATAATGATTGTTGTAATTGTTCCGCATATCGTCCTGATTGCCCATGGCAAAATTAATCGCCTGCACAAGAGCCAATTCATCCATATCCATCACGGATTCAAAATCCTCCGCGGAAGCGTCCTCCTTGTTGATAACATTCAGGAGATGAATCATTGATTCATACTCGCTTTTTCCGATATTGGTCTTCAGGTCGAAATTATAGCTGTCTGACTTTTTCTTATTTCCTACCCCATATGTATTCTGGATAGAATAAGTGGCCGGCGACGCTTGGGTGCACCGCACCTTGTAAAGGTCCCCTCCCCAATCCTCCTCGGGGAAATACCGGTGAATGAAGCTCTCGTCAACAGGCTCAAAAAGGCGGTAAATTCCCAGCTTCGTTCCCCCAAGGCTCAGTGTACAGAGCGAGCATTTCTGCGCCGGCACTCCGAAATCCCTGAACACTTCCTGAACGTACTGATTGCGGACGTAGGTGTTGTCAGCGACAATATTCCACTTCAGCTCAAGGCTGTGCATGGTGGCAAAGGTGCGGTTCAGCCTTTTCTTCTTTTCGCTCTTGTTCTCCCACACCCTGGTTTCCAGCCCATAGTCGCCCGCGTCTTCAAATGTGCAGTTGAACGACAGGCGGAAATTCACCAGATTGTAGATTCCCAGAATATCATTGTAAAAATTGCAGCGCGATGAAGTTCCCTTCAGACGGATTCCCACGTCTTCCACCACATATTTTTTTCCGTTCACAGTGATTGTGACGTTGTTGCATATGCGATAAACGGATGAGCGCGAACTCTTCCGCTTGAAATACTCAAGATCCGCCTGCATATTGGATATCTGCTCCTTGGATATATCCACAGCAATATCTATCACGCTGTCAGGCGCAAAAATCTCATCGTAAATCGCCTGCTGATCCAGTTGGGCGGCTGTCGCTTCATCGTCAACAAAAATACTGTCAGCCGAAACACTGGCAGGGCTGATTTTTATCAGGTTGAGCATCACAATCAGGATTGCAGCAGCAATCACACAGGCAATTATTTTCTTCATGATATACCTCTACAGAAAGAATAATACCTTGTCAGAAATTTCTTTTCATACTATTATATCAAATCCTTTTTTAAAATTCAATTCTTTTTCCTTATTTGTAAGAATATTTTAATTTTGTTTACGATATGAAAAATATAAAAAAAGCCGGATATTCCGCCTATCAAAAGAAATCAACGGACGATCCGGCTTTATTTTCATGTAATAAAATCAGTCAAGGAAGAATTCGTAAAACGCTCTGTAAGCCATGTAAACATCGATCTTTGCGACGATCTCCCAGGGGGCGTGCATGGAAAGCACCGGAACGCCGAGATCAACCGTGTCAACGTCCAGATTGGCGACAAACTTCGCCACGGTTCCGCCGCCGCCGACGTCTACCTTGCCAAGCTCCCCTATCTGCCAGAGAACCTTCTTGCTGTCGAGAAGCCGCCTGACCCTGTTCATATACTCGGCGGAAGCGTCGGATGTGCCGCTCTTGCCTCTCGAACCGGTGTACTTGGTAATGCAGACGCCCTTATTGATGAAGCAGGCGTTGCGCTTCTCATATACATCGGCATAGGTGGGATCAAATGCCGCGTTGACGTCGGCGGAAAGGCACTGAGAGGCGGAAAGCGCATCTCTGCCGCAGACGCCCTGCATATCGGCGAGATCATAGACAAAATACTCCATGTAGGCCGACTTGAGTCCGGTATTGCCTTCGCTGCCAATCTCTTCCTTGTCGGTGAGAACAGTGATGGCCGTATGCTCCGGATTATTGCAGGTCAGGGCCGCCATCAGCGCGGGATAAGCGCAGACGCGGTCGTCATGTCCGTAAGCGCCGATCATCGAACGGTCAAATCCGACGTCGCGCGCTCTGGCTGCCGGAACAAATTCAATTTCGGCCGAGAGGAAATCCGATTCCACCAGTCCGTATTTTTCATTGAGCAGCCTGAGCACATTCAGCTTGACCAGATCCGTTCCCCTCTCGTCGCACAAGGGAAGGCTGCCTACCAGAATATTGAGATTCTCGCCCGCAATGGCGGTGCCGAGCGGCTTCTTCTCCTGTTCGTAGCCGAGATGGGGAAGCAGGTCGGTAATGCAGAACTGCGGATCGCCCTCCTCTTCGCCGACGCGCACCTCCAGCTTGCTGCCATCGGCAAGGCAGATCACGCCGTGCATGGCCAGCGGAATGGTCGTCCACTGGTATTTCTTGATGCCGCCGTAGTAATGGGTCTTGAACATGGCGATTTCGTCGGATTCGAAAAGGGGATTGGGCTTGAGGTCAAGCCTCGGCGAGTCAATGTGGGAAATCGCAAAGCGCACGCCCTCGCTGACCGGCTTGCGGCCGATAACGGCAAGAATAATGGCCTTGCCGCGATTGACGCGATAGACTTTCTCCCCCGCCGCGTAGACCTTTCCCTTCTCAAAGGGAACGAATCCCGCAATCTCGGCCAGCCTTACGGCTTCGGCCACCGCTTCGCGCTCGGTCTTGGCCGCGTCAAGGAATTCCTTGTAATCGTCGCAGAATTCATAGGCGCGTCTGAGCTGATCTTCGGAGAGCGTCAGACCTCCGTTTTTCGGGGTGTAAGCCAGTTCTTCGCGGAGTTTCTCCGCCAGTGTTTTCTCTTTCATTTTCAAATAATCTCCTATTGTTTTTTCGCTTATTCGCTAATATGAATATTAAAATGCCAAAGATATTAAACTGAGAATGATTGAAATAACCGACAGAATCACAAAGAATAGCAGGATATTCTCTATCGTATTCAGTCGATCCAGTTCCATATATCTGAGATATTCATGCTTCTCAGCATCACTCAGCCTTGCGTCTTTCAGGTAATAAAACTTATCCACATACCGATCTGTCCGCGTTTCTTTATATTGACGCACATTTTCAGGCAACGCCTCTCCATTTTTCTTCCTATTGGCATATTCGGCATTTTCCTGATCCGTACAATCGACAATGGTTAAGAAACCATACTCGACCTGTTTATCAAATAATTCCTGCCTGACATCTTTTGCACGATTGGACATAAACAATTCCTCCTGGTCCTGACATCTTTTGCACGATTGGACATAAACAATTCCTCCTGGTGCGGATTCAGTTGATGAAGTCAAATTCAAAGTCGTAAATGCTGACCGTATCCTTCTCCTGAATGCCGGCTTCACGCAGCCCTTCGATGATTCCGCTGCTGTTGAGGACGCGTTCAAAATACTGCATGGACTCATAGTCGTCAAAATTCACCGAGCGCATGATGTTGAGCAGCCACGGGGCTTCGACAAAATAAATCCCATCCTCCACGCGGATGCTGAATTCGCGCTTATCCTCCACCTGTTCGGGCACAAACGGCTCCGGTTCGTAGACCGCTATCGGAGGAAGCTTGGAGAGCATTTCGACAATCTTCGCCACAAGCGCGTCAACCCCGTAACGGATCGGCGCGGAAATCGGGAAAAAGTCGTAGCCCCTGCCGCGCACATACTCCTCCAGCCGCTTCACCTGATCGTCATCCGCAAGGTCAATCTTGTTGCCGGCTACAATCATCGGGCGCTTGGCAAGCTCCTCGCTGTACTTGACCAGCTCGGCATTGATGGTTTCAAAGTCCTCAATCGGATCGCGCCCCTCGCTGCCGGAAACATCCACGATATGCACAAGCAGCCTGCATCTGTCCACATGACGCAGGAATTCATGCCCAAGCCCCACACCGTCGCCCGCGCCTTCTATCAACCCCGGAATATCCGCCATGACAAAGGATTGCCCTTCCGCTCTGCGAACCACGCCGAGCACCGGTTCAACTGTCGTGAAATGGTAATTGCCCACAACGGAATTCGCCTCGCTGATTTCATTGATCAGGGAGGATTTGCCCACATTCGGGAATCCCACCAGGCCCACATCGGCGAGCAGCTTCAGCTCCAGCATAACCTCCAGCTCCTCGCCGGGAATGCCGGGCTTGGCAAACCTTGGCACCTGGCGGGTGGGGGTGGCAAAATGGGTATTGCCCCAGCCGCCGTTTCCACCCCTGGCAATGATACGCGGCTGGTCATCCGAAAGATCCGCGATAATCCTGCCGCTCTCCGCCTCGCGCACCACCGTTCCCGGCGGAACCTTCACGATCAGATCCGCGCCCTTCTTGCCGGACCCTCTGCCAGGCTTGCCGTTGCCGCCGTCCTCGGCGCGGTATTTGCGCTTGTATCGGAAATCCGCGAGGGTGGAAAGATGGGTCGACACCACAAAGATGATATTGCCGCCCTTTCCTCCGTCGCCGCCGTCCGGACCGCCCGCGGCGACGTATTTTTCACGGTGGAAGGAAACCGCGCCGTCGCCGCCATTGCCGGCTTTGAGCTTGATTCTGGCCTTGTCTATAAACATTTTTTCGCCTCCCATACACAAAAAGTCAACAGAAATAAATCCTTGGCTGACCGAAATCGCTTTTCCAGTCAGTATTTATCATTTTTTTATTTACGCTTCTTTCCCGCAGAATTAAAAAATCCTGTCGAACTGGTCTTCTTCCTTGCTGAAAATAATCATCGGCGCAAGCACGAGCGACAAAATCACAATCACATAAGAGCCGATTACAAGGAACGCGGATCTGACAGTCGGCATATCGGTCGTGAACGGAATAAAGCTCTTCAGCTCGCTGCCGTACACAACCAGGGTATAAAGCCCCAGCAATCCATTGGAAATTCCTATTCCCAGCGTGAATTGCTTCAGAAGATTGGCGCACAATACCGTCACAACGATCATCAGCACAAAAAGAACCCACGGGACAGCCGTCGGCACATTCCGGATGCCGGGAACAAACAGTCTCGGAACAGAAGAAGCGCACAGTATTCTGGATTTATCAGTATACAAAGTGTCACTGATGAGAACGCCAAGGAAAAGCATGGCATAGGTTAACGCCATATAGCCGTAAATCAGCTTGCAGATAGATTTTCTCATTATCAATATGCCCCCTTAACAATATGGTCATCTCTGACCCTGAAATGATAAAAACCCGGGACTAAATCACTTGGCCCCGGGTTTTTGTCGGAATGTTTACAAAAGCCGTCTGACCGATCATTCTCAGCCCGACTATTGAATTACTGCTCTACGGGATAGACAGAAGCCTTTTTGCGGTCCCTGCCGAGTCTCTCAAAGCGAAGAATGCCGTCGCAGGTCGCAAAGAGCGTGTCGTCGCCGCCCTTGCCGACGTTTGCGCCGGGATGGATCTTCGTGCCTCTCTGACGGACAAGCACGTTGCCCGCGAGAACAAACTGACCGTCGCCTCTCTTGACGCCAAGACGCTTGGATTCTGAATCTCTGCCGTTCTTGGTGGAGCCCATACCTTTTTTATGAGCG
>CADCON010000229.1 GCA_902803035.1 uncultured Ruminococcus sp. | reverse complement strand
TCGGGCGCGGGACTGTGCGCGCGTTGGTTCCCCGGCACTACGAAAGGCGCGGGTCGGGCGCGGGGGCGCATGGCTGGATAATGCGGGTGTGAATGCGCTCGCTCGTCGCTCTTTCTTTCCCTTTAAATGCTCTCCCGCGTCGCAGCTTCTGGCTCTTCGCCCGCGTCCGGGAGCTGATATCGGAATGCAGCCGCATTCCGATCCGCGAACTTCCCTTATCGCGGACATTTCTTTCTTCCGTTTTCGGATGGGGGATTTTTCGCGGTTTTTGGCTGGTGGGGGCGTTGGTGAATTTTTACGCGGTTTTGTTGGTTTTTCGTGGGTTTATGATTTATATTATTTTGCATTGTGATGTTCTTTGACGGAATTTGAATGTCCTTTAACGGGAATTGCAGCTAATCCCGTCGTGGGAATGTCTTATTCTGCATGGCGATCCGGCGCGGGAATGATATGAAAAAAGCGATTGCGGCTTTCTCCGGAAAGTCCAATCGCTTCTTCCTTCTGTCTTATTTCACTTTGCGCTCATCGGCTTCTTCTATTAATTCCTGTGATCTGTCTTTCTGCTCCTGTAATCATCATTGATGCTCTCGCTCCAGTCGTCGGTCTGCGCTTTTCCTGCCCGCATATTCCCGATACTCTCGCTCACCGCTCCATACACAATCGCTGTGCCGCGGCTGTCCGCATGGTAATTCACCGCCCGGTTCGCGCCGATGCCGTATCGTCCCGCCGTTTTTACCGCGTCAATGTTCGCTCCGATAAATAGGAATTCCCAGCCGTATTTCTCCTTCTCGTGCTCGATCATCTCCTTGACTTTCTCGCTGCTGTATCGGTGGCTCGCGTTCTCCATGCCGTCCGTCATGATCACAAACATCGTATGCTCCGGCACGTCCTCCGGACGCGCGTATTTATGTATATTCCGTATGTGCTTCACCGCGCCCCCTATCGCGTCAATCAGCGCCGTGCATCCCCGCACCGTGTAGTCGTCCTCTGTCATCCGGCGCACGTCCTCCAGCTTTACCCGGTCATACAGCACTTCGCTCTCGTTGTCAAACAGCACTACCGATACGTAACACTCCCCTTCCTGCTTCCTCTGCTTCTCAATCAGCGAATTGAAGCCCCCGATCGTGTCGCTTTCCAGTCCTGACATCGATCCGCTTCTGTCCAGAATGAATACCAGCTCTGTCTTGTTGTTCTTCATTGCTTTTTACCTCCGTATTTCTTTTAATGTGGCACGTCAGCCCGCCAATGGCTGACAGGTGGCGTTCCGGAGCGTTTCGCGCCGGAAGATTTGACGCGCGCTTTCGCTCGCCTCTCTTTCTGCTTCTCCCTCGCTCCTGCTTACGATGTCATTATACTACGGAGCTTTTTGGGAATGGTCGCTTTGCAGGCGACATTTTTTGGGATGGTCGGATATTGGCAGAATGACTAGTTTTTTATTGGCGGTATGGCTGATTTTTATTTTTTCTTTCCAAATGCCTTGACATTTTCGCCCGGTCATGGTATGCTGTTATCGGCAATGATTCTTATCTTATTCTGAAAGGTGTCGATCCGCAATGAAACATTCTATCGCCAAAACCAAGGCTCCCGCGCTGGTGCTTGCCATTCTGATGGCGGTTCTCCTCCTGACCGGCTGCACCAAAACGCCCGCCACAACTTCCGATTTTCTGACAGTCGCCGAAAATAAAGGCTATCTCTCCAATGACGTCATGTCACAGTTCAGCGGTTACAGCGATACCGTCAAGGAGGCGACCGTCGCCGCCCCTGCCTCTATCGCCTTCAAGCTGGAATTCTATGTCCTCGCCGATGAGACGAAGGCAAAGGATTTCTTTGAAACCAACCGACAGACGCTCGAAGCCAACAAGACCGGCGTGTATTCCAGCTCCAGCGTCAACGGGAAGAATTACCAGTCCTTCTCCCTCACGGCGGGCGGCCAATATATGTTCATCGAGCGCGTCGGAACAACCGTTCTCTTCGTCAGCCCCACCGATTCCGCCAACAAGGACGAAATTGAAGCCTTCATCAAGGAACTGGGGTATTGATTCTCTCCGTCCGCTTCCCCCCCTCCGGGCTGAAGCATTCTGTTTTTTTGTGCTGAATGACAAAAACCGCCGGCTTTCCCTGTATCAGGAGAGTCGGCGGTTTTGTATGCCCGCGGGCGTTTGGGGGCGCGTCATCCCAGCGTCATCTGGTCAAAGGAAAACAGCACCTCATTGATCTCAAAGATATCATAGCGTTTGTTGCGGATAAAATATTCGATGATCACGTCGAATTTGCTGCTCCGGGACAGGGCGAAGCCTGCCTTCATGAGCATTTCCTTCGTTTCGTCAAGCGGCAGCTCCAGCGCAATCGCAAAGGCAATCACCGTCGGCTTGCTCGGCTTATAGTCCGCGTTGGCGCGGATTTTGGAAAACAGCTTGCGGTCGATATTCGCTCTCTTATAGCACTGCGCGTCGGTCATGCCCTTCTCGTCAATCTTTCGCAGAAGCATTTCCGAAAAGCTCTCGTCGAGCAACGACAGCATTTCGTCCAGCCGGGGCGGAATGCCGGCGTCCCCGCATTCGGAAGAATACGCGGCTCCCGCGGGCGCGGGCGCGTCCGTCCTTGCCTTCGCGCTGCCGAAGAAGCCGGAAGGCTCCCGCTTCGGGAGGGCGGCGGGCGCGGCTTCGGCGGGCGCGTTCCTTTGGCGGGAGATGGAATGCTCCTCTACGTAACGCTCGTCGATGTACTCGGCGACTTCCTTCATCAGCTCCCTGCTGATCCGGAAGCTGTTCCTGTCGAAGACCACGATGATCACCGTCATCTCATGATCCCGCAGGAAATCGCGGATTTCTTCCACCGCGATGCGGAGGGCTTCCTCCTTCGGATAGCCGAACGCGCCCGCCGAAATCAGCGGGAACGCCACCGAATGGCAGTCGTATTCCGCCGCAAGGCGCAGCGATTCGCGGTAGCAGGACGCGAGAAGCGCGGCTTCATTCCTGCCTCCCCCCATCCATATCGGGCCGACTGTGTGAATGATGTATTGACAGGGCATCCGGAAGCCTTTGGTGATTTTCGCCTGCCCGGTCGGGCAGCCGCCCAGCTTCATGCAGGCTTCGTGCAGCTCCGGCCCCGCCGCGCGGTGAATCGCCCCGTCTACCCCGCCGCCCCCGGCAAGCCGGTTGTTCGCGGCGTTTACCACCGCGTCGCAGCGGATTTTGGTGATGTCATTTCTCTCGATCAGTAGCGGCATTCTTATGCACCTCGTTTACTTTCAGATGGTTCTCCCCGCTCCGGACGGGTGAAGAAACTGACGCAATACAGCAGCCCGGCAATGAACAGAAGCAGATTGAAGAACGCGTTCACCTTGGCGTACTCCCCGCTGTGGAGCGTCCATTCCGCGCTGCCGCCGCCGTATTTATAATAGCTCCACCAGCCGGATTTCTCCCGCACCTGGTTCAGCACGCGGAATTGATTGAAGAAAATCACCATCGATTGCAGCAGATAAAACGGCAGCAGCCGCCTGTCCTTCAGCCGGAGAAGCACGCCCATCAGCAGCACCAGCGCCAGCATCTGGTACCGCTCATGCTGTCGGCAGGTGAGCATGAACACGCATTCCATGAAAAGGAATCCCGCCAGCCAGTGCGATTTCCGCCTGCCGAAGAGATACGCCGCCACCACCAGCGCGACGGCCAGCAGCAGGAAGAGCGTACCCAGCCTTGCCACTGTCAGCCCCGGCAGCAGCGTCCGGCTGTCTTTCACGCCATTCAGACCCGCCAGCATATAGAGATTGTCGGCGTTGAGCGTGCAGTAGGGGTATTTGGCGACGCCCTCGGAATAGACCGTGACCGGTTTGCAGAATTTTTCCCAGAAGGTGAGCTGCGGCGCGTTCTCCGAGAATCCCGCGCCCAGCATGAAGGGAAGATAGACCGCCGCCAGCGTTCCCGCCGCCGCGCAGACGAATTTCAGAAAGCGCGCCGCCTGCGGGCGGGTGATCCGGCGGATCGAGAATTCTCCCGGCCGCAGACTGCCGAAGCAGACGGTCAGTGCCTCCATGCCCACCACCGGCGTGAGATAGACCCCCTGCAGCTTGGTGGAGCACATCACTGCCCACAGCACCCCCGCCGCCGTCAGATGCCCGCCGTCCAGCGCGAGCATGACCAGCGCGGCGAGAAGCATCAGCACGCAGTCGGTCTGTCCCCAGCAGGCGCAATTGAAGATCGCCGCCGGATTCATCGCCCAGAGCGCGGCGGCGGCCAGTCCCAGCGGCCGGTTCTTCCGGGACGACATATGCCACAGCACGTAGCACAGCAGGCTGTCCGACAGGCAGGGCAGGCATTTGATCGCCAGCATACGGAAGGGCGGGTAGCTGCCTATGCTTTGGATATTCACCAGCCTGCCCACGAGATACAGCGGGTAGAGATAGAGCGGCGGGTAGTCCAGTTGATCGACATGGGTGTGCGCCGAAAAGAACCCGTCCCCCAGCTGCACCGCCCACATGATGTTCCATTCGGTGTCATAGGAATTCAGATAGAAGGCGGCCACGACCAGCCGCGCAAGCAGCGCGAAGAAGGTTATGTACAACGCCATGCGCTGATAGGGAAATTCGTCCGTTCTGATGCTGAAATCGCGGGATTCGTATTCCTTCAGCCGCGCCTTCAGGAGTCCGGTCAGTTTCAATTTCATCACTCTCCGGTTCTGATGATTGGGATATTCTTATCATACCACACTTTTTCCGGCATGGCAACTGTTCCAGAATTCTTTTTTTCCTAAGGAAAATGTTTGGCGGCCCCGGGCATTTACACCGCCGGCAGAATGGTGTATAATAGCACCGGAGTCAAGCGAAAGGACGATTGCATGATGACTTTTGATGAAACATTCCGCACGATGAAAAAGTATTTTTCCAAAAAGAATTTCAGGAAATTCGGCGACGGCGTTTTTTCCTATGAATTTGACGTGACCGGCGACGGCGCCGGGCGGTTCTATGTCGAGGTGCGCGACGGCGTCCTTGCCATACAGCCCTTCGACTACAGGAATTCCCTCTGCGTCTTCACCATCAGCTCCGACAGCCTGAAGCGCATTCTCAGCCGCAGTCTTTCGCCCGTGGAGGCTTACGCTACCGGCAGGCTCGCTGTGCGCGGCGACCTCTCCGCCGCCTTCCGCCTTGCCGACGCGCTGGGGCTGGATTGCTGAACCCTGTCACGCCCAAAAAGGCGGCCGCTTCCCTCGGGGACGGTCGCCTTTTTTTGTTCGTCATTCGCTGCCGCGCGGATCATTACACCGTCCAATCGCCTTTTTCGGTCAGTTGATATCGGTCCGCGCCGATCTTTTGGAGAACGGAGGGTTTTACCGAGGCAATGGCTCCCTGCTCTGTCACCCGCGCAAACGCGCCCAGAAGCCTTTTTTCATTATCGGTGAGTATCGGACTGGGAATCAGGTAGTCTCCTACCCGCAGAAACGGCTGGGTGCTTCTGATGTCGCATAATTCGGGCGTTGTGCTGGACGGGTTATTGATCAGATCGTCCTGGTTGGCACAGTACACGAACGACGCGTTCACCCCTTCGCTGCTTCTGAGAAGCGTCACCAGGGCTTTCTTCCGTTCGCCGCTGTCGGGCATTTTCCCGATTTCAGCGCATCGGATTATGAATTGTTCCGCTTCGCTGGCAGGATGCGCGGTCATGACGGGCTGCTGCTCCGCCGGGGCGTCCTCCGGCGTCACGGTCGGTTGCTCCCAGAAGGTCGGCGGCACCAGCCCGCTCTGCGCTTCGGGAAGATACGGCGCACCGTTCCACTCCCCGACGATGTACGTCAGAATGAAATTGTACCCCACGCCAACCTTCTGCCCGTGGACGTTCCGCGCCCCGAGATTCTTTGAAAGAAACGCGAAAAGCAGTTGCTTGTAAAGCAGCTTGTCGCCGTCCGCCGCCGTCGCGGAAAGAATATCGTCAAAGGTCCCTTCGGCACAGTGGAAGAAGGGAACCGCCTTCAGCGCGCCGCGGAATCTCTCCTTGTCCTTCACCGGCACAAAATAGCCTTTGTAAATGTACGCGAATGGCTCGCCGTCCATGCGGAAATAAAGCAGGCTCGTGTCGCCGAGCTGCGCGCCGAGCACTCTCAGCAATCCGGAAGGGGAAGCGTCGCTTACGTCCAGCGCGTGCGTCGTGATGTGCAGCCCCAGCAGTCTGCGGCAGGCAAATACCGTGAGCAGCCCGACAGAAGCGTCACGTACGGCGTTGTATCCGGCATCCGTCACGCCTGCGCCGGGTGGATTTTCCAGCCTGCCGATGAAACGCTCCGCCGCGCCAAAGCTCGAGGGGACGCCATTGGCGCCCGATTCTTCCTGATATCTCTTTTCCTCTTCGCTCAGGCTTTCTCTCTCCGCCTGTATCATCTGCCCGATATCCACCGGGCAGACCGAGGCACAGGGCGTGGCTCCTCCTATGAAAAGCGGACGCGTGGTGGTCATCTGATCTATCGGCAGCGCAACCTTATGCGCGGGTATCTGATTCCGAAAAGAATAATCATGATTCATAGTTCTTCTGGTTCCTTCCTGGCTATGTATAGTTATTCACGAATTCTGAATAAAACAGGCCGTCAGCCGCCGCGGTTTCAGGCATCCGGTCATCTTCCGTCCGTCCCCCCTGCGTTGATGGCAGGTATTATTATTATATCACACTTTTCCGGATATTACAACTCTTTCAAAATGATTTTTTGGCCTTCAACGCCCGTCAGACAGGCATTTCTCCGATCGGACGGCTGCATTCTTTTATAGTGTGGAAACCGAAAAAGGCGGCCGTTTCCCTGAGGGGCGGTCGCCTTTTTTTGGTGGTCATTCGCTGCCGCGCTGATCATTCATGTTCCCTGGCTACGGGTCGCAGGCTTCCCGCGCGTCGTTCAGCCCAATGTAATGTATGAGATGTACCAGTCGTCTATGTAGTAGACACAATGGAATATCACGTGGTATTTATATTCTCTGCCCATCAGCTCATACTCCATGACAGTGAGTACTTCCGCTGTTTCTTCGCCGATATCCATCGTCTCCACTTCAAATGTGACGAGTGAGAGGACTTCTTCCCTGTCCACGTCTGACGGAATGACGCCGATAATGCTGCCCAGCAGTTCTTCTGTTGACTTCCCGCTCACGATTTCCATCAGGTCGAGTCCCATACGGTATTTACCCGACACCCTTGGATCGAATGTGTCCAGAATCTGTTCCACGTCGAGCGTATTGCATCCTTCTTCAAACTCCGCCACACGCTCGGTCAGTCTGTTGTCATCGCTGCATCCCGTCAGAAGGGCAATCATCACGGCTGCCGACAGCATCATCGCAATCAGTCTGCCCATTTTTCGCATTGCTCATCACCCGTTCCTTTTTACGTATAGGATCAGACAGTCCATCTGCCTTTTTTGGTCAGTTGATACCGCCCCGGTCCGATCTGTTTGAGGACGGAGGGTTCTATCGTGGAAATGGTTCCCCGCTCCGTCACCTGCGCGAATGAATTCAACTGCCTTTTCTCATTTTCGGCGAGTATCGGGCTGGGAATCAGATAATCCTCTACCCGCAGGAACGGCTGGCTGCTTCCGATGTCGCATAATTCGGGCGTTGTGGTGGATGGATTGTTGATCAGATCGTCCTGGTTGGCGCAGTAGACAAACGAAGCGTTCTCCCCCTCGCTGCTTCTGAGAAGCTTCACCAGGGCTTTCTTCCGTTCGCCGCTGTCAGGCATTCTCCCGATTTCCGCGCAACTGCGGATGAAGGCAGCCGTACTGCCGACCGGCGGCGCGGGCGCGGCGGGCTGCCGCGTCCTCGGGGATTCCTCCGGCGGCCTGTCGTCCTGCTGATCCCAGAAGGCAGACGTCTGACGCCCGCCCGTTTTCGCCGGCGTATTCGTCCACGAGCTTACCAGATCGTCCGTCTGTTGGTCGTTTTCGTCGCTTCGTGGCGAATATCTGTAAGCGTCAAGATTATAAGTCCCCTCTTCACTGCCCGGCTGATTCGCGCCCACCCGCACCGGCGGCTTGCGCGGCGTTCCGGAGGATCTTTCACCGGGACGCGGACGCTGCCTTTCCGGCGCGGACGGCATTCCTTCGCGTCTGTCGTGACGGACGTTCTGACGGCTGTCCGTATGGTATTGTTTTCTGTCCTTTTTCAGATAATAGAACGCAACCAACCCTACAAAAGCCGCCACCAGAATGAACGAGCATAGCACCACTACGCCGATTCCGTTGTCAGAAGTTTTGATTGGCTGAACCGGCTCCTGCTTGATGCCGCTGGAATTGCGGGCCTTATCCGCCGCTTGCTGCATGGCTTCCCTGGCATTCTTCACCTTTATTCTGGGTTTCGATGACAGTTTATTTTCTTCTTTGATCTGGGCCTCCAGCTTT
>CADCON010000228.1 GCA_902803035.1 uncultured Ruminococcus sp. | reverse complement strand
TGGAGTGTGGAGTGTGGAGTGTGGAGTGTGGAGTGTGGAGTGTGGAGTGTGGAGTTGTGGAGCGGCAAAGCCGCTAAATAGATCGCTCACATTCGTTCGCTTACATAATTATTCGATACTTACCGGTTTAATTTTCACTCAAGCGAGCTTGCGAGCGCCAATATTCCAAGGCGCTCCGCTCCTTCATTCACTCCACACTCCACACTAAAGAAACGGCGCAGGGCGGAGAAAGCCTGTTTTCCCTGCCCTGCGCCATTGGTTACGAATGGTTGGAATGTATTATTTGTTGTTCTTCGCAGCCTGTTCCTTCATAGCCTGAACCTTAATGGGCAGTCCGAAAAGGTTGATGAAGCCTGCGGAATCGTTCTGGTCGTACACCTCGTCCTCGTCGAAGGTGGCGATGTCCTCATCGTAGAGGGAATAGGGAGATCTTACGCCTGCGTCGATGATGTTGCCCTTGTAGAGCTTCAGACGAACCTCACCGGTCACGTTCTCCTGCGTTCTGTCGACGAATGCCGAAAGTGCTTCGCGCAGGGGGGTGAACCACTGGCCGAAGTAGACCAGCTCCGCAAACCGGATGGCCACCTGCTGCTTGTAGTGGTAGGTGTCGCGGTCAAGGCAGATTTCCTCCAGCTTGTTGTGCGCGTGATAGAGGATCGTGCCGCCGGGGGTTTCGTACACGCCGCGGCTCTTCATGCCCACCAGACGGTTCTCCACCATGTCGGCAATGCCGATGCCGTTCCTGCCGCCCAGCTCGTTGAGCGCGGCGACCATCGCGGGGCCGTCCAGCTCCTCGCCGTTGAGGGCGACCGGAATGCCCTTCTCGAAGCGCAGGGTGATGTAGGTCGGCTCGTCGGGCGCCATTTCGGGGGAAACGCCCATCTCCAGAATCTTGTCGTACATCGGCTCGTTCCACGGATTTTCGAGGTCAAGTCCTTCGTGCGAGAGGTGCCAGAGATTCTTGTCCTTGGAGTAATTGGTTTCCCGGTTGATTTTCAGCGGAATGTTGTGCTGCTCGGCGTATTCGATCTCCTGCTCGCGGCTCTTGAATTCCCAGACCCTCCAGGGGGCGATGATCTTCATCTGGGGCGCGAAGCGTTTGATGGCAAGCTCGAAGCGCACCTGGTCGTTGCCCTTGCCGGTGCAGCCGTGGCAGATCGCGTCCGCGCCCTCGGCGAGAGCGATTTCAACGATTCTCTTGGCGATGATCGGACGGGCAAAGCTGGTGCCGAGAAGGTATTTGTTCTCATAGACCGCGCCCGCCTTCAGCGTCGGGAAGACATATTCATCGATGAATTCCTGCTTCAGGTCTTCGATATAGAGCTTGGAAGCGCCTGTGGCAATCGCCTTTTCCTCCAGACCGTCCAGCTCGGTGCCCTGTCCCACGTCGCCCGAAACGGCGATGACCTCGCAGCCGTCGTAATTCTCCTTGAGCCACGGGATGATGATAGAAGTGTCCAGTCCTCCCGAATAAGCGAGTACAACCTTTTTGATCTCAGACATATTGTTTCCTCCGTTTGATTTTTTCGCGCCGCGAAAGCACCCATGAATCCATCATGCCACGGCTTTGCGGCTTTTGCCGTTACTCAGATATTATAAGGCGAAACGCTTGATAAATCAAGAGGAAAATTGAATAGTTATGCATTTTCAGCTATTTTCGTATGTTTGCGGAGAATTCCCGATATTTCGCTGACAAATCTATGAATTATTATCGTCATTCGCGCATCAATTGTTGTTTTTACCCGCTGATAAGTCCGCTATGGCACTGAAAACCGGACGGAAGGGAGAATTACGAATGAATAATTATGCGTAATATACACGATTATTGCATATTACCCAAAGAAAACAGGCGGAGAATCCGCACTTTGCCGCGAACGCTCCGCCGTAATGTTGGTGGAAAAGAAAATCCGGAAATCAATCAGTCGGTCGCGCCGGTGTCTTTCAGCAGCCTGACGGTGATATCGAATGTTTCCTCGTTGCTGACGGTGGTCGCGGGGCGATAGATGGTCAGCGTAATGGTGTCGCCGGGCTTTTTGGTGACAAGGATATCCTGAAGCTGCGACAGCTCATTGATGCGCTGGCCTTCGCAATGGGTGATAATGTCATACTTCTGCACCTTGCCGTTCATGTCGGAATCACTGCTGATGTCGTAGATCTGCAGACCGGCGGGAATGCCCTGATTCTCATAGGCACTGGAAATGGTGACGCAGGTGATGCCCAGCTTGACCCTGCCCTCGACATAGCCGTAGCTGATGAGGTCGGTGACGATTTCCTTGACCTTGCTGGACGGAATGGCGAAGCCCATGCCCTCATAGCCTGTGGCGGCAATCTTGGCGGTATTGACGCCGATGACCTGCCCGTACATATTGACCAGCGCGCCGCCGGAATTGCCGGGGTTGATAGCGGCGTCGGTCTGGATGTAACGCATGGCGCTGGTGGATTCGGTGTTTTCGGTGTCGATGATTCTGTCAACGCCGGATACGATGCCCATTGTCACCGAGCCTGCAAACTGTCTGCCGCCGGGGTTGCCGATGGCTATCACATAATCGCCCAGGACGAGCTGGCTGCTGTCGCCCAGCTCACATTCCGGCAGTCCCGTCGCGTCTATCTTGAGCACGGCGAGGTC
>CADCON010000227.1 GCA_902803035.1 uncultured Ruminococcus sp. | reverse complement strand
CGCTGAAAGGCTTCTTCAAAATTCTTTTCAAATGTTCTCTCTTGCTTTTATTCGTTTTATTTTAAGAAGATTCTAAACAGGCTCTTACATCTCGGACGTCAATGTCGATAAGATTGCCCGCAGCGCCAACGCCACCTTCGAAGAAACCGGCAACACCGTCAGGATTGTCGGCGACAATGACCCCAGTGACAACGAGGCTAACGCATGGGTTTCCAGCATTGATTTTTCCGATATCGAAAAGGATGCTATCGATACTAAAAATGTAAGAAGAGAGGGAAATCCTTTCACTGACATCACTTGGAAGGTCACTACCAACCGTGACGCGCTGGTTTCTTTGGCAGGCTCCGATCTTACTGATGTCATGAGCGAAACAGCCATGCGGCTCTCCCGTTATTCCGGAGAGGGCGTCACCGTCAGATGCTACGACAAAAACGGCGATCTCGCCGCAGTCAGAAGCATTCCATGGGAGGATCTGGGCACGGATGTGGAGAATGCTTCCTCCTTTACCTATCATATTCCGGAATCCGATCCCCCCCCTACAAGTATGGGATGGAATACACTACCACCTCGGATATCTTCGGTCTGACCGAACAGGAGTATGTTTCCAACACTGTTACCGGCAAGTGCGGCGTCGCGGAGGCAGGTCAGCTTCTCAATCCCCCTGACGGCGGACTGCTTGCCGTTTCCAAGAGCGCGACAAACATCGGCTCAGACCATGTGACATGGGTGGTCAAGATGGAAATGCGCGGGGATGCGCTGGACGGAAAGCTCCAGCTGTCCGAAGCGAAGGCAAACGACAAGGGAGAGATCACGGATCCCAATCTGCTGCCCCGCAATTACATTCCTTCCTACACCGACGCGGATGGCAACGTGGTAAAGGACAGGAACTGTCAGGAGGCGCTGGAGAGTCTGGAGATCACCGGACTTGAACAGGGCGAGATGGTCAGGGTCTACTATTACTATAAGAACGAAAGCAACCCGGCGTATTATGACTCGGATCCCTCCATGTGGAGCGACGGCGTGCTGTATATGTCCGGCTTCCGGAGCGATCCTTCCGAGAGATGGCCAAACAATTGGCTTTATATCCAATTCTTCAAGGACTACAATATGACGCCGGGACTGAATCACCCTGAAGACGGATCGGAAAAGCGTCTTGTCACCGTCCGTATGAATAATACCTTTCCCGTCAGCTGGGCAAATTACGCGCGGGATTATATCAACTGCTCCGAAACCTATCGCCCCGGCATTTTTACCCACAAGAACTGGGTGGTGCTCAACAGCACCAAGGCGACAGCCGCCTTCAACACCCAGCCCACCAGCATCTACAAGCACGTGATCAACAACGGGCAGAATTTCACGAATGGCAATCCGATCACGACGGTAAGAGTCGGTGATCCGGAAACCGGCAGGGAAATAAGCGTGGTCTATCCGGTTTACCGCTTCAGCGTGTCTGTCAACGGCATTTATTCCGACGATCCGATTGTCATACACGACACCTATGACACGTCTCTGTTCAAGCTCTTTGACAAGAGAGATTTTGGCGGCAGCAGATGCTATGTGGAGTCGCTCGATGAAAACGGCCAGCACGAATACCGATGGATCAACTGGATGATGCCGCAGTTCGGCGGCAAGTCCGATATATCCTGGAACGGCGCAGACGGCAATGAAATCGGCCCTGTGCGCGCCGATGGGTACGCGCCGATTCTTGTTGATGACGTCCCGTTTACCATGACGTCCGGACATGACAACACAACAGGCAAGGACGGTCAGATTCACCTCAAGCTCAGCCAGACGGAACACGGCTTCGCCCTTTCCACTGAAAGATACTACTATATTCATGAGATCACGCCGCCGGAAGG
Source organism: uncultured Ruminococcus sp. (assembly GCA_902803035.1). Taxonomy (GTDB): domain Bacteria; phylum Bacillota; class Clostridia; order Oscillospirales; family Acutalibacteraceae; genus RUG762. Next base: position 4,526 of record CADCON010000227.1, on the reverse strand, counting down.
TTACTATGCCAGTGATATCTACTATCAGTTCAAGATCGACACCGAAGGTAAGGTGGACTACACCAACCGCGTCTATCTCAACGGCGACACGCTCAATGTCCGCAATTCACCCGAATCCATCAACGTCAATCTGAACAAGGTAATCGAGGGCAATATCAATCTTACCAATGCGGACAAAGCACTTCTCAGCTTCAGACTCGAAAAATATGATGATGAGCTGTCCCAATGGAAGGTAGTGGAGGGCTATGACGATGTGAAATACAATGATTTTACGTCGTCGGAAGCAGGCTCCTTCTTCCGCCTCAGGAATCTGAAGGTCGGCAGGTACAGACTCACCGAATCCGGCAACGACGACATCAAGGCGAATCACGCCGGTTCCGACGCTTATGTCAGATACGAGTGGGAGAACAATGTCAAAGGCACTACCCCAACGGCGGAATTTGAGATCACCATGGATCATCTCGACAAAGCGGAGGACAGGAGCGTCACCTTCACCAATACCTATTCCACCGAAACGGTTGACCGCAAGGCGGTAAAGAAGTGGTACGACGTGGACGGCGGGGAAATCAACTGGCCGAAGGGCTTGACGGTGCAGCTTGATGTGGTCACCTTTGACAACGGAACGCCAGGCACCACGCCGGTGAAGACCGTTTACCTCGACGGCGTAGCGGATGACAACGGCGAAACCATTGCCGGAACGGCCTCCTTCCTCGGTCTGCCCAAATTCCAGGCGGATGGCCAGACCAATCAGCAGTATGCGGTTGTAGAGAAAACGGAATTCAATGGCTACGAATCGGACGACACCTATTATCTGCTTCCGAACAGTCAGGAGCCGGTTCTCATTAAAAACACGAAGCAGACCACCAGCGTCAGTGTCACCAAATGCTGGCTCGACCCACCGGAGAATCCCAGCGCGACGCTTTGTCTGTGGGGGTATCCTGTAGGCGGTTCTCCGTCGGAGGCGAAAGCCCTCGCAACCAAGGTGGTTACCCCTTCGGAGAACTGTCAGGGAGTGACTGACACGGATGAAGGACAGGATTGGGAGGTCACGTTTGAAAATGTATCCATCACGGACGACAACGATCAGGAGCTTGTGTATTTTATCACCGAAATCGACTGCTCCGCGGGCTATGAACCGTCCTATCCGGACGACGGAACATCCTCGCCGCCAGACGGCGTTATCACCAATGCCCCTGCCAGAACAAACTTCACGGTAACCAAGCAGTGGAAAAATACTTCCGGCAACCTGTGGCCGGCAGACAGGGAAATCAGCCTGACCATACGGCGTTCTAAATCCGGAACGCAGGATGACGCCTTTGCCATTGCGTGCGTGATGAATGAGAACGGCTGCACCACCAGCGGATCGCTTCCCGATGGCGTGTCGGTCAGCGCGCAGGATAAAGGAAACGGCAAGTACGTTCTCCGGGCGGAGGGGTTGCAAAAGTATGCTCCGAACGGCGTTATCTGGAGCTACTACGCGACGGAGGAACCGCTCGACGGATTCTCGGCACCCTATCAGGACAGCACCCACGCGGATGTGACCGATTCAAAGGGATATGCCCCCGATAACGGCTTTATCATCAACGCCGGGAACGTATATGATATTACGGTCAGCAAGACCGTCACCGGCAATTTCGGAGACCGCAGCAAGGAATTCACCTTCATCATCGAACTGGAGGACGCGGAGGGGCAGCCCTTCAGCGGCACGCTTCCGTATGAGAAGGACGCGGGTATTTCCGGCAGTATCATTGACAAGCTGGCAATCGAGGACGGCAGGGGCAGCTTCACGCTGAGCCACGGTCAGTCGATCCGCATTGACAAGATACCCGGCACGCTGCGCTATACCGTCACCGAGGATCATTCGCCCGAATCGGCGGGGGGATATGATACATCCCTCACTACGAGCGGCGTTGAGAGAAGGCAGCACAGCGATCCGGATGACGCTCCCTTCACGGTTTACGGGTCGCTGACCAATGAGTCCAACGGAAGGCTTCAGTCCCACCAGCGGATCGATTATGTCAATGACCGCAGCAGGCTCATTCCCACGGGTGTGGAAACGGATATTGCGTGGTCGTTCATTCTGGTCGTGGCATTCGGAATTTTCACCTCTGCTTATGCCATTTATCTGATGCGAAGACGGCCTGAGGATCAGACGGATTAAAGCATAAAAAAAGACGGGCGGCACGCTGAGTCATTCAGCGGCGTCCGTCTTTTGCTGTGTGCGCGGTGTATGCGAGGCTTCTTTACTGCTGCGGGGGCATTTGCCTGCCTTTGTCGGCGAGGGCAATGATTTTGCCGATGACCTGCCGGATGCTTTCACGTGCGGCAAAGCCGAAGGCCACGCGGCAATCCAATTCCCATTCGGGGGCGGTTTTTGCAAAAAGCTGCTTTTTGCCCTGCATCCAGCCGGAGATGATAAGCTGCGTGGGCGTGTATTCCAGCTTGATGTAGCGGGGAAGGACCATGACGCCGCCGAATTTCCACACGATTTCATCCGCGTTTGTTTCGGGGTTGGTGTAGTGTACCTCCTTGTATTTCTCGCTGGTAAGCAGTGCCGCTACCGCCGTGTGAAATGCTTCCGGCATGGGAGGAAGGTCAATTGTGTAAGTGGTTCTCATAATGCTTGCGCTCCTCTTTCCTTTTATTTTCCGTTAATCATACCATAAACCGACCGCTTTGTCAATCTTGTGCGTGAAAAAAAGCTCTGTACATTTGCAGGAGTGACGTGTATAATAATTTCTGACCAAAAAAGGGGAGGGAAGCGAAATGTGGGCCGTACCGTTTTTTCTGAAAGCAATGGCTCCGTTCATGGCGATTGCCGCGCCGTTTTATCTTCTTCCGCGGTTCATCTATCTCAGACGGAGACAGACAAAGATCAACTGGCCGCGCGAATTAGCGTTGCTGTTGTTTGTGCTTTTCATGGTGGGTCTTGCGTCACAGACCATCATTCCGAGAATGAAATTCGGCCCGGAGGGCGTGATCTTCACGGGAGAAGGCGTTCATGAAACTCGGTTGCAGCCCTTCCGGGTGATAGAATACACCCGGAAGGATCTTCAGGTTAATCAGAATTCCTACAGCCTGGTGATCAATCTGCTGGGGAATATCGTGATGTTTATGCCGATAGGATTCTTTCTTCCGCTGCTGTGGCGCACGCCGTTCATTGACACAGTACTGTCCGGTATGCTGATTTCGGTTATCATTGAGCTCATTCAGCTTCTTCTTCCGCGCTGGACAGATATTGACGACGTCATTCTGAATACATTGGGAGCGGCTGCGGGATTCCTCCTCTACAAGCTGCTCCACCTGATTTTCGGCAAGCTTCTGGATTGTTTTTCCGACGAACCGACCGTTACAAAGACCCCATCCGCATAGGAGCGGGTCTTTTTTCTTTGAAAAAGATAAAATGATTTTAAGTATCTTTAAGCTTAGCGGGATATAATCATGTCAGAAAGCAGAAAGGAGGCAATTCAGTGGGAACGATCGAAAAAATGTTTCTCGGTTTCGGTACCGTCAATTCAATTACGGCGCATTTCAGCGAACCGGAGCGGGATTCCGTAAGAATGGCACTCGACGCCGCCGAGAATTATATCAACACGATGGACGACCGCCTTTCGGTTTTCAAGCCCGAAAGCCTGATATCCCGGATTAACGCCAACGCGGGTCTTCTCGACACGCTTGTTGACAGGGAAACCTTTGATCTGCTGCGGGTCTGTAAGGAATACGGAGGGCTGACAGGCGGCGTATTCGATATTACCACCAAGCCGCTGACCGATGCGGGCAAGCCCGCCAGAGTGGATTATCACGACATTCTGCTGGATGAAGAAAGGCTTTCGGTGCGGCTCAGGCGACGCGGACAGGGCATTCATCTGGGCGGCATTGCCAAGGGCTGGGCGGTTGACCGTGTCGTGGGCATTCTTGAACATGGGGGCGTGGAGAATGCGGTCATCAACCTCGGCGGGACCGTCCGCAATATCGGAATCAGCCGGAAAATTGGCGTCCGCAATCCCTTCAAAGCGGAAAGTATTGCACTGTATCTGGAAAGCGAGGGGGAAGCGGTGGTCACTTCCGGACTATATGAACGCGGAAGCCACATCTACGACCCCTTTTCAGGTAAACCTGCCGTAAGCGATCTCGCTTCGGCGACGGTTATCGGAAAAGACGGAGCCGCGGCCGATACTGCCGCCACCGCCTGCATGATTCTTGGCACGGCGGGGGGCGTGAAGCTGCTGGCGCTTCTCGGACTGGAGGGCGTCTTTATTCTCCGGAATGGCGGGATCCTTGCCACTTCCAATATCAGGGAACGTGTCAGGCCGGTTTCATTCAAGTGTTCTGTTCAATGATTGATCAAAAGGAGCGGATTTATATGGAAACAAGACAACTTGCTGTCGTCAAAAAGAAGGAAAACTCACTATTCAAAAGCATCAGCGTAACGCAGACGGTCAGGCATGCCTTCCAGATTCTCGGATTCCTTCTCATGCCGGGTTTCTTCCTGATCGTCCTCGGCTCCTTCAAGGGGCTGTGGCAGG
>CADCON010000226.1 GCA_902803035.1 uncultured Ruminococcus sp. | reverse complement strand
TACTCGTTGATCTGACCCATGATCTCGTCGTTGATCTTCTTGCCGTCCTCATAGTACTGGGTGCAGGCTTCGGTGGTAATGGTGAAGCCCTGAGGAACAGGAAGACCGATGTTGGTCATTTCAGCCAGGTTCGCGCCCTTGCCGCCAAGAAGCTCACGCATACCGGCGTTGCCTTCGCTGAAAAGATAAACCCATTTTCTCATGTGTTTAAAACCTCCTGGAAATCACTGATGATTTCGTAAAAATTAGCTTTCGTACGCCCATTGCCTCATTTGTCTTTCCTGCCGAAAGCAAAAAAGGCAAAAAAGGCAACTCGTACATTGCTTAGTATATGATAGCACATCATTTCCACAAAATCCAGTACTTTTTCAATTTTTTTCAAATTTTTTTGAAATTATTTACAGCTTAATTACAAACTCATGACAATCAAATAAAACCAATAATCCGCCATCTTTTGAATTTGTTTTGTGTAAACTGTAGAAGAAACTGATTGAGGGCAAAAAAAACAATTTTTGACTTGAAAAAATGATGTAGAAATGTAATAATATTTAATATGTTTGTTACCGTTTATATCAGCGTTTGATTGGTCAAGCAACAAAGAAATATTGGTAGGAGCTGAGTGAAAACATGTTGTCGTTTTCAAAGCAGAATTTCGGAAACCTATCCGAACCGATCCGTTCCGGAAGCGTTTGCGCTATCGTACTGGCTGCCGGTGAGGGAAAGCGCATGAAATCCAACAAGCCCAAGGCGATGATGGAAGTGCTTTTCAAACCGATGCTCGGATGGGTGATCGACTCCGTCCGTGAAGCCGGCGTGAGGGATGTGTGCGTGGTTACGGGTCATCTGGAGGAAATGATCAAGGACTATCTGTCCAAGACCTACTCCGGCGAGGACGCCTGCTCGACTGTCACACAGACGGAACGCAAGGGAACCGGTCACGCGGTCATGATGGCTAAGGAATTTCTGGAAGCGCACAAGGGCGGAAGTGTGCTGATCCTCAATGGCGACGCCCCCTTCATGGACTGCCGCAACATCTCCAATTCCTTCTTCTTTCATGAGGCACAGGGCAATTGCGTCACGGTGATTTCGGCTATGCTGGACGATCCCACAGGTTACGGAAGGATTCTCCGCGCGGCAGACGGCAGTCTCATGGCGATTGTGGAGCATAAGGAAGCCACAATGGAGCAGCTCGCGGTCAGGGAGGTCAATTCCGGCGCCTACTGGTTCAATGTGGACGCGCTTCTTTCTGTGCTGGACACCGATCATATCAAGCAAAGCAGCGTGACCGGCGAGTATTATCTTCCGGAAGCCGTCAAACTCCTCGGCGACGCAGCCAACGCGTTCACAGCCGACTCCGCCAGCGTTGTCATGGGCGCCAACGATCCCGTTCAGCTCAATGAGCTTAATCAGATCGCCCGCCGTGCCATTCTGAACCAGATGATCTACGACGGCGTTTCCATCACCTGTTCCGACGGCGTGATTATCGGTCCGGACGTCCGTATCGGCGCCAACACGGTCGTTCTTCCGGGAACGATTCTCAGGGGAAAGGTTTCCATCGGGAGCAGCTGCGCCATTGGACCGAATACATTAATTGAAAATTCGACGGTTCACGACAATGTGATCATCAACTCAAGTCAGGTCAGGCAAAGCGAAATATTCGACGGCACCGACATCGGCCCGTTCTCCCAGATCAGACCCAACTGCAAGATCGGTCCAAAGGTACATATCGGCGATTTTGTGGAGGTCAAGAATTCCGTGCTTGACGAAGGTACCAAGGTCGCTCACCTGACTTATGTCGGCGACAGCGACGTCGGCAAGCGGGTCAATTTCGGCTGCGGATGCGTGACGGTCAATTACGACGGGCAGCATAAGGCGCGCTGCACGATCGGTGACGATTGCTTCATCGGCTGCAATACCAATCTGGTCGCCCCCGTCAGCATCGGCGCCGGCGCCTACACCGCCGCAGGCTCCACCATCACCGAAGATATTCCTTCGGACGCCCTCGGCATCGCCCGCGCGCGTCAGGTCGTGAAGGACGGCTGGGCGGCCGCAAGACGCAGCGACAAACAGTAATTCCATAGCGCAGCGGCATTCTGATTGCTTCTCACAATGCCGTGATATATCATCATTCATACACCATCTAGATCAGGAGGAAGTAAAAATGATTCTCAGCAACAAAAGTCTTCACGGCACCGACATCAAGATCTTCTCGTGCAATTCCAACATGAAGCTCGCCCAGGATATATGCGACATACTCGAACAGCCTATGGGCAGGAGCGACGTCACGAAATTCAGCGACGGAGAAATCTCGGTTTCGCTCAAGGAATCCGTGCGCGGCAAGGATTGCTTCATCATTCAGTCGACCAGCGACCCCGTGAATGACAACCTGATGGAAATGCTCATCATGATCGACGCGCTCAAGAGAGCTTCGGCAAGCCGTATCACCGCGGTCATTCCCTACATGGGATATGCCCGTCAGGACAGAAAAGCCAAAGCCAGAGATCCGATTTCCGCCAAGCTCTGCGCGGATCTCATTACCGTTGCCGGCGCAGACAGAGTGCTGACCATGGACCTTCACGCGGCGCAGATTCAGGGCTTCTTCAACATTCCAGTGGATCACCTTCTCGGCGCACCCATTCTCGCCAAGTACTTCAAGGAAAAAATGGGCAGCAGAAACAGTGAGTATATGTGCGTATCTCCCGACCTCGGTTCGGTGACCCGCGTGAGAAATTTCGCACAGCGTCTTGACTGCCCGATCGCCATTATCGACAAACGCCGCCAGAAGGCCAATGTCAGCGAAGTGATGAGCATTATCGGCGACGTCACCGGAAAGAAAATCCTTCTGATAGATGATATGGTCGATACGGCCGGCACCATCTGCAACGCCGCGAAGGCCCTGATGGATCACGGCGCGGTGGAGGTTTCCGCCTGTGCCACCCACGCGGTTCTCAGCGGCCCCGCCCTTCAGAAAATCGAGGCAAGCCCGATCAAGGAATTCGTTTTCCTCGACACCATTCACCTCGGCAAGGAGAAAATGCTTGACAAATTCACCATTCTCAGCACCGCTCCCTATTTTGCCGACGCCATTCGCAGGGTCTACAGCGATGAGCCTATTTCCCCGATTTTTGACTGATCATACATCATTGATGCTCAACACACATAAATAATTCCTGACAGGCAGGGCGGTATCCGATTGGCTATCGTCCTGCCCTTTGGGGTTTTATCCGGAATTATCCTCTTGGGAGTGAATATAGCAAATGTTCGGTTTTAACCAACCCAAAAAAATCGACTGGCTGGTAGTCGGCCTTGGCAATCCCGGCAAAAAGTACCAGGGCACCCGGCACAACGCGGGATTCATGGCCGCCGACGCGCTTGCGAAGCGGCTTGGCATCACGGTTGACCGCCTGAAATTCCACGCGCTGATCGGCGACGGAATGTGCGGGGAAAAACGCATTCTGCTTGCAAAGCCGCAGACCTTTATGAACCTGTCCGGTCAGGCCGTGGACGAAATCATGCAGTTCTACAGGATTCCGCCCGAACGTCTCCTTGTCATGTGCGACGACATCTCGCTCGAACCCGGCAGGCTTCGCATCCGCCGGAAGGGTTCGCACGGCGGTCAGAACGGAATGCGTAACATCATCGATATGATTGAAAGCAGCGACTTCTGCCGCATCAAGCTGGGCATCGGAGCAAAACCGCATCCGGATTACAGCCTCGCCGACTGGGTGCTGAGCCATTTCACCGCCGGCGAGCTGAAGGAAATGGAATGTTCGGCCGAAAACGCGGCGCAGGCGGCCGAATTGATTGTCAACGGCCAGATAGACAGGGCGATGAATCAGTTTAACTCATAATTCAAATAATTACGGGGGTTCTGCCTATGAACACCAACGTTGACACAGTAAAAAACCGCGAAACATGGTGCGACGCGGCCCGCGGAATATGCTCTCTGACCGTTATCCTGGCGCACATTCCCGCGGTGCCGGACGCCGTCGTTATGTACTTTTCACCGTTTACGGTTCCCTGCTTTTTCATTCTGGCAGGTTACTTTACAAAGAATTACGGCGGGAGCATTCCCGATTTTCTGTACAACAAGGTACTCAGGGAGCTGTTGCTCAAGCTGATGTTCTGCTTCAGTCTGACCACGCTTTCGCTTCAGATCATTGCGGGGCTGCTGCTTCACCCATCGACCATTCCCGAATGGCTGTACGATACCTCTATGTCGTTCCTTGTGAAGCCAACTGCCTATTTTTTCTCCGTTCTGCTGCTTTGTTCCCTCTATTTTATGATCGTCAACAAGCTCTGCCGCGACAAGCCGCTTCCGATGATGCTGGCGGGCGTCGCTCTGATGGCAGTCGGATTCCTTCTGGTGCGGGAAAGAATCATGCGTCCCTGGAACTGGGACACCGCCCTTGTGTGCGTGATTTTCTATATTGCGGGCTACTGCGCCAGACAAACGGGAATCATCGCAAAGTTTAAATTCCGTCCTGAACACGCGATCCTCTCCGGATGTGCCTTTTTCGCGCTTGTCACCGTGTTTGCCTGCACACTCGGCGTGACCAACGCGAGAATCATCGTGGCCAACAACACCTTCCTCTCCCCTCTCGTTTCGGTTCCGCTGTTGATCGCCGGCAATGGTTTCGTTATCGCTCTCGGCAACGTCCTTCCAAAGGAAAACCGCCCTGTGCGGCTGCTGATGTACATTGGCAGACACTCCATGCTCTACTTCATGATTGGCGGTCCTGTCCTCGCTTATGTCAATTATTTCAACACGCTGCTCTTTGAAGCCGTGCATTGGCGCTTCTTGGAGAGCATTTATTTCAAAATTCCTGTATATATTGTATTGACAGCGGGACTTACGCTGATTCCGGCGTATCTGTCGGACAGATTCTGTCCCGCGCTCAACGGCAGATTCCGGCTCCCGAAGGATTTGGTCAGACGGCGTCCGAAAACCTGCATGGCCGTGTGCGTGGTGTTGCCGCTCATCGGCGCGTGCTTTGTGATCGCCGCGTTGAAAGGCATGATCATTCCCAACAAAATCTACGCGCGGCATTATTCCGTTCAGGGCGTGGACGTGTCGTCCTATCAGGGGGAAATCAACTGGAAAACGCTGGAATCACAGGGCGTTCGGTTTGCTTTTATCAAGGCGACCGAGGGAAGCGGACACGTTGACAGCCGCTTTGCGGAGAACTGGCGCGCTGTTTCCGGAACGGATATTGCCGCCGGGGCGTATCACTTTTTCAGCTTTGAGAGCAGTGGCAGGACGCAGGCGCAACATTTTATCGCCACTGTGCCGGTCAGGGACAATTCCCTCCCGCCGGTGATCGATCTGGAATATTATGGCGATCACGAACGTCATCCCCTTCCGGCAGACCTGATCGTGCCGGAGCTGCAATGCCTTCTGGACACGCTGGAAAAGCATTACGGAAAGCGTCCTATCATCTATGTCACCGAGCCGTCCTACCTGCAGTATGTGTACTCCTATTTCGACGACTACCCTATCTGGTTCCGGAATGTGGTCACAGACCCGCCCGAAGGCAACTGGCTCTTCTGGCAGTACACCAACCGGGCAAAGCTGGAGGGTTACAGGGGCAAAGAGTCATTCATCGACATGAACGCCTTTCTCGGCTCGGAAGAAGAATGGCGCGCCTTTATTCACAATCAGCCTGCCCCCTGATTCCCAGCTTTTCAATTATCGCAGCGACGCTGCCTGAAACAATGGAGGAACTCCTTCAAATGGAACATCTCGGATTTATTCCTTATTTCGCCGATTCATTGCAAGAATACCAATCGCTGGTGAACGCCGTCCGGACGCACCGCCTTCCCGCCGGGGTCACAGGTCTGGCGAGCATTCATAAAATCCATTTCACCGCGGCTCTGAGCCGTACGCTGGGCAAAAAGCTGCTTTACATCGCGTCCGATGAAGCGGAGGCGTCACGTCTGTGCGACGACCTTACCAAAATGGGACTGAGAGCGTATTTCTGCCCCGCCCGCGACATCGAGCTTCGCTCCATGGAAGGGCGTTCGCATGACTATGAACACAGCCGCATTGAAACGCTCAGCCATATCATCAAGGAGGAATTCGACGTCGCCGTTGTCTGCGCGGACGGTGCCAGTCAGCTTACCATTCCGCCCGAAGAGCTTCAGGAGAGAATGCTCACCATAGAATCCGGAGGCGAGGTGTCCGTCGATTCTTGCGTCAACGCGCTCGCTGCGGCCGGATATGAGCGTTGCGACATGGTTGAGGGCACCGGACAGTTCTCCTTGAGAGGCGGTATTCTCGACTTCTTCCCGCCCGATTCACCGCACCCTGTCAGAGCTGATTTCTGGGGCGACACGGTCGATTCCCTCAATTATTTTGACCTCGACAGCCAGCGCAGCATTGAACCGGTGGAAAAGATCAACCTGCTGCCTGCCACGGAGCTGATTATTTCCGACAGGGCAGCCCTTGCCGGAAAGCTCCGCGCACTCGCCAGATCCCTCAGAAGCAAGGCGCAGGCAGCCGCGAAGGAAAATCTGCTGCGGGAAGCGGACGATCTGGAAGCCGGCGTGATCTGCGGCTCGCCTGACCGCTATATCTCCATACTTTGCAGCTATGAAGCCACCATCTTCGATTATATGCCGAAGGACAGCCTCGTCATCGTGAGCGAACATATTGCCGTCCAGGAGAAAATGAGAAATTACGAGGCCTTCATCTCGGAGGACATCAAGAATCTCATGCTGGACGGGCTTCTCTGCCGGGGAATGGATAAATTCATTCTGTCCTACGGCGAATTCACGGCAAAGCTCGGGCGGGCGGTATATTTTGAAACCTTCACACGCGGCGGCTATGAATATGACCTTCAGACGCTGATCAATGTCAACGCGCGGCAGCATCCCGTGTGGAACGGAAAAACCTCTGACCTCATCGAAGAACTGAAAGCGCTGCTTGACAGCGGTAATTCGATCATTCTGCTTGGCGGGACTCCGCGATCCTGCGAAGGCCTGTATGAAGACCTGAAAAAAGCCGGGGTTCCCGTTACAACCGACAACGCGCCCAAAATGCCGTTATTCAACGGCGTCACCATTGCGGAGGGCGGTCTTTCCGGCGGCTTTGAATATTTTTCGACAAAGCTTGTGGTCATTTCCTGGGGAAGATATGTCTCTCCCCCGCAGGAAAAACCGAAGACACGCAAAAAGAAGGATACGCTCGATCTCCAGAATCTGAATGAGCTTTTACCCGGCGATTATATCGTTCACACCACCTATGGCGTCGGAACCTACGGCGGCATCAAAAAGCTCAAGATGGACGGAATTACCAAGGATTACATTGTCATCCATTACGCTGGCAGCGATGTGCTTTATGTCCCCATCTCGCAGCTGGATATGGTCAGCAAATATGTCGGCGGCAAGGAGGGCGCGGCTGTCAGAGTCAACAGGCTCGGCTCTGACGAATGGAGAAACCAGAAGCGCAGGGTTCAGAAGCACGTTGCGGATATCGCGGATAAACTGGTGAAGATCTACGCGGAAAGACTGAAGGCGACCGGCTATGCGTTCGACCACGACACCGAATGGCAGAGGGAATTTGAAGACCGCTTTGAATATCCGGAAACGGACGACCAGTTGAAAGCAACGGACGAAATCAAGCGGGATATGGAACGCCCCGTTCCCATGGACCGTCTGCTCTGCGGAGACGTCGGCTTCGGCAAAACGGAAGTCGCCCTGCGCGCCGCCTTCAAATGCATGATTGAAGGCCGGCAGTGCGCGATTCTTGTTCCGACGACCATTCTCGCGTGGCAGCACTTTCAGACGGCGTCCAAAAGATTCGATTCCTATCCCTTCCGGATTGAAATTCTCTCCCGCTTCCGTTCGGCCAAGCAGCAGGCGGAAATCCTCCGCCGACTGAAGCGCGGCGATATCGACCTCATTATCGGTACGCACAAGCTGATTCAGAAGAACGTCGAATTCAGCGATCTGGGACTTGCCATTATCGACGAGGAACAGCGATTCGGCGTCGCGCAGAAGGAAAAATTCAAGGAAAGATATCCGGCGGTCGATATTCTCACCCTTTCCGCCACGCCTATCCCCCGCACCCTGAATATGGCAATGAGCGGACTGCGCGATATTTCTTCCCTTGATGAAGCGCCGCACGACAGGCATCCCGTGCAGACCTATATCATCGACCACGATACAGCCATGATTGCGGAAGCGATTCACCGGGAGCTTCGCCGCGGCGGGCAGGTATTCTATCTCCACAACAAGGTCGAGGACATAGACCGCACTGCCGCCAAGGTCGCTGAAATGGCTCCGGAAGCGAGAATTGTCGTGGGACACGGTCAGATGCATGAGGACGCGCTGAGCGATGTCTGGCGCAAAATGCTGGACCACGAAGCGGATATTCTGGTGTGTACCACTATCATAGAAACCGGCGTGGACATTCCCAATTGCAACACGCTCATCATTGAAAACGCCTGCAATTTCGGGCTTGCCCAGCTTCATCAGATCAGGGGGCGCGTCGGAAGAAGCTCCCGCCGCGCATACGCCTATCTCACTGTCCCGCCCTTCAAGACACTGACGGAAACAGCCGGCAAAAGGCTTCAGGCCATCCGGGAATTCACCGAATTCGGTTCGGGCATCAAGATTGCCATGCGCGACCTTCAGATACGCGGAGCCGGCAATCTTCTCGGCAGCGATCAGTCGGGGCAGGTGGAGAGCGTCGGCTATGATATGTACATGAAGCTGCTCAACGCCGCCGTCCGCAAGGCTAAGGGAGAAGCCCCTTCCGTCACGGACATCGAATGTCTGGTGGACATCCGCATGGAAGCGCACATTCCGGAGAACTATATCGAATCCACACAGCTCCGGCTTGAAGTGTATCGTATGATCGCTTCTGTCAGAAATGAGGAGGACGCTTCAGACGTCATTGACGAGCTGATCGACCGCTTCGGTGAACCTCCGAAGTCGGTGCTGGGGCTGATTACCGTCTCCCAGCTCCGGAGCGCGGCGGCGGAAGCCGGCATCACGGAGATACGGCAGGCGGAAGGGAAATATATGCTCTGCTGCCGGAAAGTTGACCTGAATGTCTACGCGAAACTGGCCGAAAAGCTCCCCGGACGCGTCATGATTGTGGATAAGACACCCCCCTATATTTCCGTCAAGGTCAATCCCGCCAAAGAAGCCGCGCAGAATCTGGAAGAAATCCTCGGCGCGCTACAGTCAGATTAATCATTGTATTTTGATTTTTCTGAAATTTATGCATTACACATTCAAAACCATCAGAAAGCGAGTCTTTATCATGAAAAACAACCGTCTGTATCATTTCTTTTTAAGACCTTTTATGCTTATCACATTATTGTGTATGATAATGATCATCGTTCTGCTGGCATCATGCGGCGGCAAAAATGACCCTGTTTCTGAGGAGCCGGAAGAAAAGGTGTCAGAATCAACAGAAATAATAATCCCTGTTGAGGTTTCAATCAGTGACAAAGAATTGGAAGTCGGCATTTGTACCGTCCATCAGATAACGGCAGAAGGTGGCAATCAAATCTCATGGCACTCCTCTGATGATACTGTCGCAATCATTGATACAGAGGGTATGGTTACGGGCGTCAGCGTCGGCGAATGTGATATTACCGCTGAAAATGAATTCGGAAAAAACGCAAGCTGTCACGTCAGTGTTAAAAAAAGCGTCTTTCTCACCATTGACGACGGTCCGCTTGGAGCCTGCTCCGGTATTCTCAGCGTTCTGAAAAAGAATGACGTTAAAGCGACTTTTTTTGTCGTTGATACTTATAATATTAAAATTCTCAAGCAAATGCACGACGAAGGCCATTATGTGGCGCTTCACACCTACAGTCATAATTTCGGAACCTGTTATCGGTCGGAATACAGCTACTACGCGGACCTGGAAAAAATGAAGGACGTGGTGAAGCAATACACCGGTGAAACGCCTGATATCATCCGATTTCCCGGAGGCACCGGCAATCATGTCATGGACCGGATGGGTATGAGACGGATGGTAACAGGAGCGGAGGATCTGGGGTACAGAATCTTTGACTGGACTTGTTCCTCCGGAGACTCTTCAAAACCACCAATCACGTCTGAAGCGTCAGCACGCAATGTGTTGCGTAACTGTTACCAGGACGTAAATATTGTTCTTATGCATGACAAGATAATCACCCCGAAAGCTCTGAAAATCATTATTCCCGCTCTCAGGAACAGGAACTATGTGTTTGACACCCTTGATCACTATGCCGATCGTTCCTTCCGGGTTCAGACCTGGTACGAAAGAAGCGTAAGCGACCAGGTCGTTCCCTGTACGGATATTACCCTGACAGCCGACACATTGACTCTATTTCCGGAAGAAAGCACCCAACTGAAAGCATTCATGGGTCCGGATAATACGACGGATTATCTGAGATTCGTTTCTGAAAATCCCTCCATCGCAACGGTCACCCTTGATGGCATCATTACCGGGGCCAGCATCGGATCAACCAATATTCGTGCCATTGCCAGCAGTGGCAGAGAAGCGGTATGTACTGTCACGGTTAATCTGCCCTCAGAATCTGCTGAATCTGTTGAATCCCATTGACATTCCAAAAAGCGCAGTACCGTCTGGTTGCCGGCCCTGCGCTTTTTCCACGCAAAAAACGCCGTTCACAGCTTTTTGCAAAGCCATGAACGGCGTTTTTAATTATCTTCAGTGATGAATCAAGCCGCAAGCAGATTATTTGATTTCGACTGTTGCGCCGACTTCCTTGAGCTTGGCTTCGATTGCTTCTGCGTCTTCCTTGGAAACAGCTTCCTTGAGGGGAGCGGGTGCGCCGTCAACAAGAGCCTTTGCTTCCTTCAGACCAAGACCGGTGACCTCACGGACAACCTTGATGACCTTGATCTTCTCTGCGCCGACATCCTTGAGGATAACGTCGAACTCGGTCTTCACCTCAACAGGAGCATCACCGCCGGCGGGAGCGGCAACAGCAACGGCAGCGGCAGCGGAAACACCAAAGGTTTCCTCGATAGCCTTGACAAGCTCAGAAAGCTCGAGAACAGACATATTCTTGACTTCTTCGATAATGTTTGCGATTTTCTCAGACATGGTAGTTTACCTCCAAAATTTATTTTTTTGTTGTGTGGCAGCGTGATGTAAGAATCATTACTCTGCGTCGGGTGCCTCTTCGGCTGCGGGTGCTTCCTCACCCTCGGTCTGCTTGTCAACGATAGCCTTGATAGCGATAGCAAGGCCGGCGATGGTAGCATTCAGACCAAAAGCAAGCTGCGTGAGAAGGGTTTCCTTGGAAGGCGTCTTAGCCAGCGTCTTGACCTCGTCAACGCTCATTTTCCTGCCATCCATGAATCCGGCCTTGATCTCAAAACCGGACTTGCTTCCCTCTGCGAAATCGTTGAGGATCTTGGCGGCCGCGATATAATCGCTGTCGCAGGTGGCGATGGCTGTGGTGCCGTTGAGAACCGCCTCGTCAATCTCAACGCCTGCGTTCTCCGCGGCGCGCTTGATGAGCGTGTTCTTGGCAACAGTGTAGACAACGCCGGCCTCACGAAGCTGCTTGCGGAGCTTTGTGTCATCGGCAACAGTAATGCCGCTGTAGTTTACGATAACGCCCGCCACGGAAGACTTCAGTCTTTCGGAAAGCTCGGAAACCAAAGCCTGCTTCTGTTCCAATACTGCTTTACTTGGCATGATAGTTTCACCTCTGAAAAGTAAGATAATCCGCAGGAAACAAAAATGCCCGTCCTCGTGAGAAACTCGCCGGGGACGGACAGACAAATTCAACAGCAACACGGCGCAAAACGCCATGATTCATTCTGAACAGGCTCTGTTTCCCTCGGCAGGCGATTGATGATGACATCAATCAGTTAGGCAGTTTATGCACCTGCTGTCTTTGGTAGATCGCTCGGTCGCCCAAGCGAATTACACAGCTTGATTATAATATCACATATTCCACTGTTTGTCAAGTGTTTTTTTGAAAAACCGTTATTTTATTGCGTCATTTTCCGGATGATAATCCTTTGACAACGCAACGTAACGCTCCCAATCCTTTTCGCTCAGATGAAAGCTGTCCTGGAGATTCTTCTTTATCTCGGAAGGCCTTTGCTTCAGGTATTTTCTGAGATACGGCACGGTTGAGCCTGACCAGTCTTTGTACCTCGGTCTTCCCCAATCCTTCTGGTTGAGCCTGATCTCTCCGTCTATGGTCCTGACCATTTCGTCCAATATTCCGGCAGCCCTGTCGGGGGCGAACGTATGATTCAGATGATAGCAATAGACCATAAGGAAGTGATCGCGGAATTCCTTGTTCTGCAGCAGCTTGCGGATGATGGAATTATCGAAGTGCCCGATTCCATGCCCTTTCGGATTCAGCAGATGCCAGTCGATGAAATTCCGCTCGCGGATGTAGCGCGTGGTCTGCATGGACCAGTCCATGTCATAGACCATCCACCGCCACTTTCCGTTCTTGTGCTTGTAACAGCGGATGTTTACCGTATCGGTATTGCCGAAATAGGTTTCAATGATCCAGAAATTGATGAGCGAATCAAAATCCACCAGATTCCTGACATATTCGTAATTCTTCTGATCGGTCAGATCGTGCGTCTTACAAAAGTTCGTCAGTTTCTTGTAAGCGGCAGAGGAACCCTCCTGTACGGCCGACTGACCCTTGATCAGATCGAATTCGCCCTTCTTATACCCGTAATAGCTCTTGAGATAATCCGCGTTCAACGCTTCACGGACATAATAAAGTCCCCAGTATTTTCCATTGATATACAGGGCGCAGGGCTGCGCCTCCTCAAAATCAAGATCCATCCTGCCGCGCACGAGAGCGGGAATCAACTCGTCACGCAGCTTGCTGTATATCTGATCCTCACCGCTCGGACGAAGAAGAAGCGTTGAAAAGGTCGTCGCCGCCTTCTCGTTCGCCGAAAAAAACGGATATGTGACCTCATTCAGGCCGTATTTTTCCCGAAGACAGAGCTTGACGCCTTTCTGCGGCATTTCGCGTGAGCTGTGACCGAACAGCTTGACGCCGCAGGGAAATGCCGTCTCTTTGGTTCCGTTTTCATTGAAATACTCCGCGTAAATCTTATACTCGGCACTGTCTGATTTGTCTACAAAAATCCCCTTCCCCTTCGTGAGCTGAGAAGGATTCCCGGAGATGCAGAAGATCGGTATGGTATGCGGATTCCGCGTCAGATAGGTGTTGGTCACGCAGTCGCTGATGAGCATTCCCTTGCCATAAGCAGCCGCTCGGATAACCGTGTTCCGAATGATCGTAAGGGGCGAACGATACACTGCTGAATGCTTATCCGGCTCGGTTCCGTCGGTGGTGTACACAATGGTATAATCCCCCGGCACCGACAGGCTGACCTTTGTTCCTTGGCTGACAATGCCTCCGTCCACACTGTACTCGGGGACAGGCGCGTATCCGTCATATTTTCCGCCGCTGTTCGGTTTTCCGGGTGTGGGAGTCGTAAAGAAATACCGCCGTGAGGAGTCCGCACCGGCACGGCCGCTTGAAACGCCCAGCCTGCCCTTTCCGGTAGAAAAAATGTCGCAGACAGCCCCGGAAGCGTCTGCGAGATACAGCTTTTCCCCGCCCGTACTGAATTTCAACGAGGAGTAGATAGTATTGCCCGAAACACGCTGCTTTCCGTCGCAGTAAACAACCAGATACGCCCCGGCACCGATTTCGACATCCGGAAATGTATAGGTTTTTTCTCCCGGCTTTTTTGAAAGTGTATAACCCTTGAGAGAAAGCGGGCTGTCGGCACAATTGAAAAGCTCGACAAAATCGGTTTTGGCGGTTTTAGAAGTCCGGTAGGAAGCGGACAGCACTTCACTGATCATCACGTCGCCGCTGGGGGAAGGAATCAGATCCTCCGACAGCTTTTCAAAGGACGTTCCGGCATTTTTCTTTCCCGGTGTGGGGCGGGCGTAAAACCGATAAGTGCCGGCATTCTCATCCCACCCGCAGGAAACATTCGCTTTCAGGTCCGTGACAGCCGCCCTGCTGATCAGTGATCGACTGTTGTCATAGAGTGAAACGGAGCCGTCCTTTGTGCTGAGAGAAAAATTGGTATGCAGGAGGCCGCGCTTGTCTTTCTTATTCTTTCCGTCACAGAAGACCAGAAGAAATCCCCTTGCCCTGATTGTCGTTCCCTCCGGAAAAACAAATTTGTCAGGCGTTCCCTCTTCATCGGTTAAGCCGTATCCGGAAAGATCCACGTCCTGACCGGACGCGTTGTAAAGCTCCACCCAGTCGCCGAAATCTCCTTCACAATCGTAAATGGTAAAGGTATTCGACGTCATGAATTCATTGATTCTCACTTCCGAACATTGCACGGAATGTACCGGACTGTTTTCCGTTCCGGGCGTAGGAACATCCAACCAGACATATTTTCCCTCCGCGTTCAATCCGTAGGAGATATTCTCCCTGGACGGCGGAACAGTCAATGAATGCACCGAACTGCTATCCGATAGGTAGAGCGTTTCGCCATCCGAGGCGGAGAGCTTGAATCCGGTATGAAGAAAGCCTTTTTCGTCAGTGATATCCAATCCCGAACAATAAATGACAAGATATCCGCCGGCGGAAATGGTCTGCCCTTTCAGCGATGTTTTTGTAAGGGATTCGGGATTGTCCGAGAGATAATAGCCGTCAAGCGACAGCTCTCTTCCGGAGGGGTTGTACAGCTCGACCCAGTCATAATATCTTCCGTCATACGCCTTGAAGCTCGCGCTGTTGGAACATAGCACCTCATTGATCACCGGTGCTGAGGAAGCGGTTTTCCAGTCAGGTCCGGCAAAAATCAGCAGCAACGTCAGCGTAAGCGCAATAATGACAACCGCGCATAACATGAATAAAAAACTCTTCCAGCGACTGACTTTTTTCTTCACGCGAATCTCCCCTGTTCTTATTTGTTTTATCTTTTTTATATTATCACAAAACATCGAATCTGTAAAGAAAAATCAGATTTTTATGCTGACTTCTCCAGAATTTAAGGTTTCCTCCGTGCCGTCATCGTAACGAACAAGCAAATGGCATTCCCGGTCTATTCCAAGCGCATACGCTTCACGCGGTTCTCCCCTGCCGGTAACGATGATTTTCTTTCCCACAATCACCGACCGCTTCACGTATTCATCAAAGAAGGCGTGTCCCGGAAAACGCTCATAATATCCCATGAATCTGGATATAATGCCGGCGGCGACGCGGTTCTTGACATCTCCGGACGGCGGCTTGCTGAAAACCGCACCCGCCGTGTCCTTTATATCCTCCGGGAATCCTCCCTCAGGCGGGCAGATATTCACTCCGATGCCGCACACGGCGTATTCAAGGCCGCCGCTC
>CADCON010000225.1 GCA_902803035.1 uncultured Ruminococcus sp. | reverse complement strand
CTTGCCGGCGCGCTGGTCACAGGCGTGCTGCTCGCCATATTCATGTCCAACTCCGGCGGTGCCTGGGACAACGCCAAGAAGTTCATCGAAGGCGGCGGAGAGGACGGCAAGGGCAGCGAATCCCACAAGGCTGCCGTTGTCGGCGACACGGTGGGCGATCCCTTCAAGGACACCGCCGGTCCCTCCATCAACATTCTCATCAAGCTGATGACCATCGTCGCGCTGGTCTTTGCCCCGATGTTCGGCGGCGGATTCTTTTAAGCGTCCGCTGACTTAAGTTTTCAGTATGCAGTCAGCGAACGAATGTGAACGTACAATGCCCGGCAGGGTTTACAGACGGAATGACCGTTTCCGTGTGTCCCTGCCGGGCATTTTTTGATAGGATTATAAATGGTTGTCGATGTATTCCATATAGGGATTGCGTTTGTAGACGCTGTCGGGATGGTCTTTGTACCAGTCGAATTCCTCCCGCAGACCGGCTTCAAGCGGCAGCGTGTCGGGCATCCATTCCGTCTGTCCGCTCACATCGAGGACATAATCGTAGTCGTGGAAGCAGAAGTAATTCCGTTGGAAGACCGACTTATCCACGCTGACGAATGCTGGCGTCTTCCCCGCGACCGTGTAACAGAGCGTGACCCATTCCTTCACGGTAACGGTTTCTTTGTTGCCGACGTTGAAGATTTTCTGTTCCGGATGCTTCTCCAGCAGAATTTCCATGAAGCGGCAGAGGTCGCGCACGTGGAAGAATTGCAGATTCATTTCCCCCTCGCCGGGAAGATAGAAGATTCTGTCCTTCATCGCGCAATCGAAGACGAACGCTTCGCGGTAGAGATTTTCATAGATCCCGTAAAAATACGGCGGGCGAAGGATATACGCGCCCGGCACATTCTCCGTCAGATAACGCTCCGCTGCCAGCTTATTGACGCCATAATCGCCCCAGATGGCGTTGCGTCCGCATTCCTGCTCCTCGGTGAAGGGTCTGGGATTGGTTTCGGGATAGACCGCGCTGGAGCTGATGAAGATGTAATCGTCAAATTTTACCCCCGATTCCACGAGCGTCCGGACGTGTTCCTCCGTGTAGGCGGTGATGTCGAGAATCACATCGAAATGCCTTCCGCTGAGCGTGTTTCCCAATTGGGTGCGGTCGCGGTTGATGAGCGTCACGCCGTCCACCTGCGGCCGGCTGCCGCGGTTGAGAACGGTGACGTCGTGGCCCTTTCCGGCAAAATACTCCGCGGCAAACCTGCTGACAAAGGTCGTGCCGCCTGTCATCAGAATGGTCATAATGCAGCCTCCTTTACACTACGGATTCAAACAGACGGTCGGCGTTCTCCTTGGTGGCGTATTCGCTGACCTCCAGTACACGGATTTTGACTGAACGCGCGCCGAGCGTCACTTCAATGATATCGCCCACCTTCACATCGTAGGAAGCGCGCGCGGGCTTGCCGTTGACGATCACCCTTCCCGCGTCGCAGGCTTCATTGGCCACGGTGCGCCGCTTGATGATGCGCGACACCTTGAGATATTTGTCCAATCTCATATGATTTCCTCCTCATTCAAAATTGACAGGTTCTGAATCCATTATATCATACGGTCTTCAAAAATGCGAGGAATTTTGAATTCTTTATAAAATCTTTATCTTTTTTCATCCATCGCTCCCGCAAATGATGACAGCTTGCTGCGAAAACCTGCCGATGTATTGCCATATGTGCGGAATTGTACAAGCTGCCGAATGACAGATTATTTGACGGATGAAGCCGGCGTCTTGCATTGCTCTGTTTTTCCAGACAGAATCCCCGTCGGGCGCAATTTTTCATATCAAGCAGCCCGAACGGGGGATTTATTCAATTCAATTGGGATGATCCGGCGACCAAGGAGATTATTCTCATTTCAGGTCTGTTTTTGAGCGTATGAGCCGGATTTACCGTAAATTGTGAGATCGGGGCATCCGTCGGACGCATTCCATCCGATGACAGTGACAGGCGTACCGTCCATTCCTTTTGGTATCCTTATCACTTCATAGAAGTTTTGGATGCGTGTGGTGATCTGCCTTTCCCGTTTTTCGTCCGAAAGCAGGTCCTTGTCGCACCGCATCGGCACCCTTCGCCTGTCCATCTCCCGGCGGACAGCCAAACGGCAATTCATCTGAGGGTCTTCAGATATTCTTTATGCTCATCGGTTACCCTATAGCTCTCTAATGCTTTTTGAATAGCCTTTTGGTGTACCCATTCGTCCAGCCTGCGGGTTTCAATGTACTTAACGCTTTCATCGTATCTTTTCGCAAGAGCAGTTGCGAAAAACCACGCGATCATCATTTTCAGATAGTAATCCTCGCCCTTTATGCGGGCTACAAGCGCAAGGTATTCCTCCTCGAAATCCTCGCCGAGGTATTCATTCATCAGCATACGAATCCCGAATCTGGCAGTGTAAGTATGCTGCGACGAGATCCACTTTTTTATGTACGGCAAAAGCTTCTGATGGTTTCTTTTAAATGATTTCGGGCTTGCCTGGTCCGACACCGGCCAACAATCAATATAAGGAAGGAACACTTCTACCGCTTTGACGCAATCGTCAAAATCCTTAATCAGCGCCACCACGAAAAAATGAATCAGATTCTCTTCGTAGTATTTATGAGGAAGGTCCGTTAAAAACGTATCTCTGTACTCGCTTTCAAAAACCTCTTTGGCAATCTTCCTCATCTGCGGAGTTCTGACGCCTAAAATGGTTTCGGACGGTATGTTGGGAACAAGCCTTGCCTGGAATTTTTTATATGCATCGTCTTTTTCTTCAATCAGTCTGTCATATAAAGTCATTTCAATTTTCTCCTGTACATAACGATTTCCCGCCGCCTATTATACCGAAGAAGTATGAACATTTCTACCGATAAAAACAGCAGGTGCATCCCGACTTCCCGGGCTTCCCTCTCATGCGGAAAAACCGGCGGAGGAATGTCCTGCTTTGCGGCGGTACATACGGAATTAACGCTCTGATTTCCAAAAAGGTTACGGTTCACATCCGATTGATGCCGTCTTCGGTCTTCAGTCTGAAAATCCTGCCGTGGTCACTGAAGGCCTAAAAAAGAATAATACAAAACAAAAATCCTGCCGACAAAAAACGACAGGATTTTCTCTTTGGTCGAGATGACAGGATTTGAAAATTAGAAGAGAATCATCTCTATTACATCCTATTACCCATCAAATGCCCATTTTTAGCCAATT
>CADCON010000224.1 GCA_902803035.1 uncultured Ruminococcus sp. | reverse complement strand
GTTCCGCTTTCCAATTTCAGTTCGGAAGTGGTTTTTTCTTTTCGGACGATATCGGTAAACGGCAGCGTTGTGTCCTCGGCGGCGGCGAAAAAGCCGTCCAGTCTGCTGCCCAGAAGCTCCACGCGGTTCTTGACGCTTTCGGTTCCCGTGGGAAGCCCGTATCCGAAAGAATGACTTCTCACGCTCTCATAACGGAGCCTTATATCGTCCGCGACGTCCCTGATAAAGCCGAAAAGCTTCCTGTCCGATTCGCTGATCGCATCGCGCGAAAAGTCATATTCTGTCTTTCCGATGGTAAAGGGCTGCTTCTGCTCCACGGCCAGCACGAAGTCACCGATATTCTTGACGACATACACTTTATTCTCTCCCGCGCGGAGCGTCATATATAAAATTCCGTCCTCCCTGACCAGACGCGGTTCCAGACGAATCTCCCGCTTCAGCTCCGAGGGAAGCGACGACGCGCGGTCGGCGCGGAAGGCATTCAGCAGCTTCATTCCCGTGCCGCTTGTGGAATCGCCCGCGTTGGGGGCGTCGCGCAGTTGTCTGCCCCCGGCAAGAAGAAGCGCGAGAAGGTAGGGATTCAGTTCCTTCCGTTCGCCGTGCAGCCGGCAGCCGTCCGCTCCGTATCCGGGAAAATACCTGTCACAATAGCTGTCAAGCAGTCGGTTTCTGTCAAAGCAGAGCGACATCATACAGCGGTTGCCGCCGTTCTCTGTCAATTCACCTCTGATAAAGCAGCAGTTTTCTCCGTTTTCGGCATAGACGGAAGGGCCGAAGCTCACCGTCAGACCGCTGATTCTGCCCTTCTTGCAAAGCGCGGACGCCTTCCTGCAGGTATCCTCAAATATCACCAGATTGCGCGTCATGCGTCGCAGGTCAAAATAGCGATAGCCGTCGTCCCTGTCGTCATTGTCGTGATTGTCGTGATTGTCATGATTGTCATGATTGTACAGCTCGTCAAACGGATGCGCCTCGCTCATCGACTCGGTTTCATCATATTCGTCAATGGCAAAAAGAACCGCCGCGATATGCTTGCAGAAATAGCCGGACTGCGAATGCGGGCAGTCGCAATTGGCGTAGAAGAGCTTTCCCTTCTTCTCCTGAATCGTGACAGTGTAAAGACGGGAGCCCTGCACCGTCGCCCTGTAGGTTTCCCCGAACGGAAAGAGCGACGTCACCTTGTCCCGGCAATAATAATCCTTTCCCCTGATCAGTATCGGTTGTGTAAATAAATGCTTCCAGAGCATGGTCATCCTTCTCCCTTTTTCATCCCGGCGAAATCACAACAGCTTGAAAAACTATTATAGCACATACAAAAAAACAATGCAAGACTTAAGAAAAAATCCGCTATTATTCCGTAAATGTCACAAACTGCTTGACAAACGATTCCCTGAAGTATTATAATGATAAAAGATCAACAATTTAAATCGTCAAAGCGCATTCTGCCGGACATGGCAAACCATCCCATTTCCATTGGTCAGGAGGACACTTCAAAATGTTAAGAATATTCGTTGATTCAGGCAGCAGCATCAAGCAGGATGAAAAGAAGCGTTACGGCGTGGAAATCATCCCCCTGAAAATTCTTCTCGGCGACAAGGAATACAGCGACGGCATCGATCTTTCCATGGATTTTTTCTACTCCAGACTGATTGACGACGGGCTGTTCCCCAAGACCTCGCTCCCTTCGCTGGAGGACACGGAAAAGGAAATCATGAAATATGTCGGACAGGGCGATGAGGTGCTGATTCTTCCCATCTCGTCGGGCATTTCCGGCACCTACAACACCTTCCGCCTGATGTTTGAGGAATACCCGCAGGTTCGCGTCGTGGACACCAAAACGGCGGTCGGCGGTGTGAGGATTCTGGTCGAGGAGGTCAACAAGTACCGCGACAAGGGGCTTGATTATATCGTGGAAAAGCTGGAAGAGCTGATTCCGCGCATCCGCGTCGTCGCCATTCCCGAAACGCTGGAATACCTTCACAGGGGCGGCAGACTCAGCAAGGCGGCCTATGTCGCCGGCAGTCTTGCCCAGGTCAAGCCAATTATCACCTTCGATGACGGCCACGTCAAGGTCATGAGCAAGGCCATCGGGCTGAAAAGGGCGATGATGATGCTTGCCAAGCTGGTGGAGGACGAATGCGACCCCGCCTATTCCATCGTCCCTTCCTACACCTATTCCAACAAGAATCTTGTGGACCTCATCAAAATGACCGGCCACAAATTCCTCCCCGCCATGGCGCATCAGGACAATCTCGACCCCGCTATCGCCTGTCATTGGGGGCCGAATGCCTTCGGCTACATATTCGTCCGCAAGTAATCGGTTTCTTCTCCCACCCAAAACATAAACAGCCGGTGACCCGACTCGGTGATCACCGGCTGTTTTTTTTATTGCTTCGGGCTGATGACAAGCTCGTCGTCGTAGCTGACGGTAATGCTGTCGCCCGCTTTGATCCTGCCCTCAAGAATCATCTCGGAAAGTCTGTCCTCGATTTCCGACTGAATGGCCCTGCGTATCGGCCTCGCGCCGTAGACCGGGTCAAATCCGTGCCGGGCGATGGTCTTGGCCACACCCGGATCGAATGTCACATCAATCTCCATGTCGCGGAGCCTTTTTTCAAGGGTTGTGAGCATTCTTCCGGCGATCTGCTCCACATCCTCCTCGCTGAGCTTGCGGAACACGATGATATCGTCCAGACGGTTGATGAACTCCGGTCTGAAGGTCTTCTTGAGTTCGTCCATGACCGCCGACTTGATGTTCTCATAATCCTGCTGTGCCTTTGCCTCGCCGGTATTCTCCGACTGACCGAAGCCGAGCGCGCTGGCGCCGCCTGTAATGATTCTCGCTCCGAGGTTGGAGGTCATAATGATCACCGTATTCTTGAAATCCACTGTTCTGCCCTGAGAATCGGTGACCCTGCCGTCGCCCAGAATCTGAAGCATGATGTTGAGCACATCGGGATGCGCCTTTTCGATTTCGTCGAAGAGTACCACGGAATAGGGACGTCTGCGGATCTTCTCCGTGAGCTGACCGCCCTCGTCATATCCGACATAGCCGGGAGGCGAGCCGATGAGCTTCGACACGGTGTGCTTCTCCATATATTCCGACATATCCAGCCTGATAATGGCATTCTCATCGCCGAAAAGCGCTTCGGCCAGGGCCTTGCTGAGTTCGGTCTTGCCGACGCCGGTCGGCCCGAGGAAAAGGAAGGAACCGATCGGACGCTTCGGGTCCTTGAGTCCCACCCTGCCGCGGCGGATGGCCTTGGCAACGGCGGTCACCGCTTCATGCTGTCCCACAATGCGTTCGTGCAGAATGTCCTCCATACGCAGCATACGCTCACTTTCCTCCGTGGTAAGCTGCACCACCGGAATGCCGGTCCACTGGGATACAATCTCCGCAATATCGTCGGTAGTGACGGTAGCTTCTCTGCCGTCATTCTGCTTCTTCCACGCTTCACGCTGTTCATCAAGCCGGGCGGTAAGCTCCTTTTCCCTGTCGCGGAGTTTTGCCGCGCGTTCGTAATCCTGGCCTGTAACCGCTTCCTGCTTGTCGGAAGCGACCTGCTTCACCTGATTCTCCAGTTCCTTGACCTCGTCCGGAACGGTCTGCTTTCTGAGCCTGACTCTGGAAGCCGCTTCGTCAATAAGGTCTATCGCCTTGTCCGGAAGATACCTGTCGGCAATGTACCTCGCGGAGAGCGTGACAGCCGCTCTGACGGCTTCATCGCTGATCTTGACATTATGATGTCCCTCGTAACGGTCGCGCAGTCCCAGAAGAATCTGCTCGGCCTCCTCTTCGGTAGGCTCGCCCACAAGCACCGGCTGGAAACGGCGTTCAAGCGCGGAATCCTTCTCGATATACTTGCGGTACTCGGTGATGGTCGTCGCGCCGATCACCTGAAAGCTGCCGCGCGCAAGCATCGGCTTGAGAATATTGGCTGCGTCGGTCGCGCCCTCGGCGGAACCCGCGCCGATGAGGGTGTGTATTTCATCTATGAAAAGAATGGTGTCGCCGTCCTTGATCACTTCGTCGATAACCGACTGAATGCGTTCCTCGAATTCGCCCCTGTACTTGGAGCCGGCGATCATTCCGGTCAGGCTGAGGTCGACGATCTTCTTGTTTCTGAGCGACTCCGGCACCTCGCCCTCGGCAATCTTGAGCGCAAGCCCTTCGGCAATCGCCGTTTTGCCCACGCCCGGTTCGCCGATCAGGCAGGGATTGTTCTTGGTGCGGCGGGAAAGAATCTGGATCACCCGGTCGATCTCCTTCTGTCTGCCGATAACGGGGTCGATCTTGCCCTTTCTGGCTTCCGCCGTGAGGTCGCGTCCGTATTTTTGCAGGCTCTTGCCCTTTCCCTTGCCGGAAGAAGCCTCCTGCTGCCCAAACGGATGGCCGCCCGTTCCGAAGAGTCCTCCGAATGGCGACGCCTGGCCGAATTCCTCTTCTCCGCTGCCGCCGTCGTTTTCATCGCCTTCAAACAGTCTGTTGAGGTCGCTCATGATGCCCTGAATCTCGCCGCCCAATTCCTGAATGAACCGCACGGCGTAGCTTTCGCTGTCGCCGACAAGGGCGAGAAGAATATGCTCCGTTCCCACATATCCGTGGCCCATGCGGCTGGAAATGCTCTTGGCGGCCTGAAGGGTGCGTGTTCCGCGGGCCGTCAGGTCATTGGGGTTCAGGCTGCACCTGACGCCCTTTCCGTGAATTTCAATCAGCTTGTCGGCCACCTCCTCCGCCGTGAGGCCGTTGTCATTGAGAATGGTCTGCGCCGCGGAATCCTCGGTCTTGAGCAATCCGAGAAGGATATGCTCGGAGCCGACAAAGGTGTGCCCCATCTCCTGCGCGCATTCAAACGCGAGATTGAGCGCGATGTTGGCCTTTTCGCTGAATCCTTTGAAATGATACATAATAATCCCCCGTTCTTTTTGAATATCGTTTTCTGAAGAATGACATTTTACGCGATTTCCGTTGACCGGAAGAATCCGCGGAGCATCTCGGCGCGTTTTTTGTCCCTCTGCGCCGCCGTCATGCTTTCGCCTGCCTGTTCCATCAGCCTTGCCGGCTGGACGGCTTCATGAATTTCGCTGAGCCCGCCGAGCGTCATTCCCTTGACAAGGCCCTCTGCCACGCCCACGCGGAGTGTGGAGAAAAGCTCCGCGAATTCCGCGCTGTCCATGACCCGCGCGCTTTTCATAATGCCGAGTGCGCGCCAGACGCGGTCCTGATAGCTCTCGTTCCCGACCAGTTTTTCCCTTGCCTTCTTTTCAAGGGCAATCACGCGGTCGGCAATCTCATTCAGGTTGGAAAGCGTGTCCTTCTCGCTGATGCCCAGTGTGACCTGATTGGAAATCTGGTACATCGAACCGGTGGACTGACTGCCCTCGCCGTAGCTTCCCCTGATCACCGCGCCGATCTTGCCGAGTCCGGACGCAATTCTTCTCAGATTGCCGTCGCCCTCGATGGCGGGAAGGTGCAGCATGACCGACGCGCGCAGCCCTGTGCCGAGATTGGTCGGGCAGGCGGTGAGATAGCCCCATTCCTCGTCAAAGGCGAAATGCAGGGTTTCGTCCAGCAGGGTGTCAATTTTGTCCGCCATGTCATACGCCTTTTCCAGTTGCTTTCCGCTGGCCATCACCTGAATGCGGACATGGTCTTCCTCATTGATCATGATGCTGACCGATTCATCGTTCATCAGAAGAAGCGCCCTGCCCTCCGGCGAGGAAGCGAATTCCGGACTGATGAGATGCCTTTCGGCGAGGGAGGCAAGCTCCACAGGCGACAGACTGCCGGCTTCCATATAGCGGAAGCTGTCGCGCAGGGTTGAATTTCCGCCCACCAGCGCGTCCCTGACCTTGGCGCAGACTTCCTTCTTCTGATCCGGGTTCATCAGATGCGGAAACGGATAACCGTTGAGGTTTCTCGCCAATCTGATTCTTGTGCTGATAACCACATCGGAGCCTTCGCCCTCCGACTCATACCATTTTTTCATCTCTGACATATCTATCAACTCCATACTGTTGTATTTTTGACCGGATAACATGAATCTTACGCTTCCAGCGCCTTGATTTTGTCTCTCAGCTCAGCCGCCAGCTCGTAATTTTCTGCCTTCACAGCCTCGGCGAGCTGCTTTTTCAGCTCCTCCGTTTCAGACTGCCTGCTCTCGCTGGTGGTCACCTTGGAATGCTTGCCACAGTGAACGACATTGCCGTGCAGCTTCCTGACGGTGGGAGCGAGCCTTGATCTGAATTCGGCATAGCAATTCGGGCATCCCACCTTGCCGGAATCGGCGATGGATCTGAAATCCGAGCCGCAGACCGAGCATCTCTTGCCGGAAGTGAGGGAAGGCATCGTTCCGAAGCCGCCGAAGGGCGAACTCAGCAGGCTGCTGACCAGATCGAATCCGCTCATCATCGGGCTGAACATACTGTCAAAGTTGAAAAGCGAGCCAAACGCGCCGCTGTCCTGCATTTCCGCGGCACAACTGCCACAGAGGTGATATTCGTGAACCTCTCCGTTCACATTGGTCTTGATATAAGCTGTCGCTTCGTTCTTTTTGCATTTTTCGCACAACATAAATTTCAATCCCCTTCCGATGTATTATTGACTGACTGTGCATCTGATAAGCATCTGCTTGAGAATAGCGGCTCTCGCCAGATCGCGGTATTCCGCCGGCAGAACCCTCAGCGCGTTGTCGCCGCAAGCCGCAAGCATGATGCCCGCCGCGCTTTCGCTGACCGCCCCGCGTTCCGCCAGGCTGACTATCAGCGCGCGCGCGGAATTGCCGTCAAGCTCGTCGCCGATGCTGTTTACCACGTGCATAAGCGCCGTCGTGCCGCTGACCCGCACTCTTGTAATGCGGATGTAACCGCCGCCGCCCCGCCTGCTCTCCACGATGTAGCCCTGTTCGGGCGTAAACCGCGAAGTAATGACGTAATTGATCTGGCTGGGCACACAGCCCATCTGATCCGCCAGCTCGTTCCGGCGGATCTCCGCGGTGCCGTCGCGGCTGTCGAGCACTTCCAGAATATACCGTGCCACCTGATCGCTCATTCTCATTGGATGATCATCTCCTAAAGGTCTTTGTCTTTGACTATCCTTGACCTTTGTGATTCTCATTATACTCATTAG
>CADCON010000223.1 GCA_902803035.1 uncultured Ruminococcus sp. | reverse complement strand
GTCTGGAATTTCGTGCAGGGCAATTTCTATGGCATTCTGGTCAGCGGCAATGACTTCGGGCCTTCGGTGTTCCGTTTCAGCAGCGTGGGGGGCAAAGAGCTTTTCAATGGCGGCTCCTTCGGCATGGAAGGCGGACTCGCCACCACCATCGTGCTGGCCATTTCCATCATCATCGTACTGCTTCTCAGCCCCAGGGAGCCTGAAAAAGCGCCCATACAGGTCAGGCAGGAAGCGGCACAGGCATAATAGTAATTGTCAACTTCCAATCGACAATTAGCATAAAGAAAACGAGCGGATATCCCTTGCGGGACAGACGCTCGTTTTTTTGGTTGCCGGGGATTTTTACGCGATTTGAGAGAGCAGCGCGGCGGCGAGCAGATACAGGCCGCTCACACCGGCATACAGCAGCACGGTACACCAGATCACGTTCGTGCGGTGGTAAAGGAAGCTGCATAACGCGCTCAGCACCAGCGCGAACAGAAACGCGGGAAACCCGAACAGCGTGATGTGCGCGGGATTGACGCCGATCAGTCCGAGAGCCATGATCAGGGCGCAGACAATGATCTGAGGAAGCTCGGTGCGTTCCTTCGTGTCAGAAACAACGGTCAGCAGCATACGGATGACGGCCGACGGCAGCACGAGAAAAAGCAGGACATTCGCGGCAGGGACAATCACGATCATATTCACATAGTAAAGGCATCGGGAGAGAACGCTGCCGGAAACGGCGAAGGCGCCCCCTCCGCTCAGGAAGCGGAATGCCGCGTAGACAAGGCAGCTCAGGAAAGCCGCCGGCACGATGTATTTCACCTGACTTCCCCATACCTCGCGCGGTCTGCCGTGGCGAGCAAAATTGATGGCAAGCGCGAAGCCGAAAAGCACGGCGATGACGGTGAAGAGGAGGAGATTCAGCAGCGCGGTGAGCATATCGGTCAGAAACCCGGAGGAATCATCCACCATTCCAAGATACGGCTGAATCAGGGAACGAATCGTCCCTGTCAGCATTCCGGCGTAATAAAGCCCTGTGAGGATCACGGCAGCCGCCGCCAGGACCGTAAGGTAATTGACGGCGGGGTACAACGCCTTCCTGGAGGAGGGCGGCTCGGAACAGACCGAGTCAATGCGTTCCTGTTCACGCAGCGCGCGGATTTCTTCGGCATTCATGCCGGGCGTTTCTGTAGTCTTCTTTTCTCTGCTCATTGCAGACCAATCCTTTCCGAATTATTTTGTTTCAGAGATCGCTTTGAACGCTTCGGCGCATCACGAGTTATTCTTTCTGCCGTAAGGACAGACTCTCATGCAGATACCGCAGACCGCGCCGCGTCCGATGTGTCCGAATGCCTTCTTCATATGCTGCGAACATTTTTCCGCGTCGAAGATTTCTTCCCGCGCCATGCCCCGCACGTAATTCCTGCCGAGAATCGCGCCGGAGGGGCAGGCGGTGACGCAGAGGGTGCAGTCGCCGCAGCGCGATTCCATGGGCAGCAACTGACAGGGAAGCTCCCGACTGGTCAGAACGGTGGCAAGCCGCACGCGCGGCCCGTGGACGGGCGACACGAAGAGCGCGCTCTTGCCGATCCATCCGAGTCCGGCGGCGACGGCTGCCGATTTATGCTGATAGATGCCGGTGTACCTGTCGCCCCTGTCGTGGACGCTCTGGGACGCGGCAATGGGATAAGCCGCCGCCCCCTCCCTGCGAAGCAATTCGCAGGCAATCAGCGCGCAGCGGTCGAGAAGGGCGTTGGCGGCGCGGTAATGCTGGAAGTAGGCATAGGTCGGAGAATCGTCGATTTCATCGACAACGGCGTCAGACAGACGGTACATCAGCGTCACGGCGTAATGATACCTCGAAAGGTCAGGCGGGACGGTCTGGTCAACGCGGCTGAAACCGACCTCACAAAGTCCTTCATAAAGCAGCCGCTCGCGCAGGTGATTGGTCAGGCTGTCATTCATAAGCATACCCATTCCCTTCTGATAATGAACTGTGTTCATTTCACAAATTTGCAGTTGGTAAAGTCCGCCGCGCCGTCAAAAGGAGAGAAATAGATGCCGGAAACAGTCGGGCGCATGACGAAATAAGTCACTTCGTAATAGACCGGATAGAAAATCACATAGGTGTTGAGATACTTTTCCGCCGCGGCCATTGCCGGCAGAACGTCTTCCGTGTTGCTGCGGGAGGAAGCCTTCTGCACCAGCTTATCGTAAGCGGGGTGGTTGAGAAAGGCGGGATTGGAGGGATAATTGGAGGTAAAGCGGTTGAGCGTGTTGAGCGGATCATCCTTGGAAGGCGAAATAGGGTAGAACGCGATCTGATAATTGCCCAGATTAATGCGGTATTGCAGCGTTTCCATATCCAGCGGCTCAATGTTGACATACACGTAAAGATACGTCTGCCATGAACGCATAATGCTGTGCATCAGTTCAATGATCTGCTCGTCATCCGGACAGATAAGCGTGATGTTGGGCATTCTGCGAAGCTCGACCGACGCGAGTGCTTTGTTCATATTCGTTCTCGCGGTTTCCGTGCTGAATGATTCCCTGAAGCCGCCGCCCGCTAGCTCGCGGTAAAGCTTGCCGTTGATGTGGGTGGAGGGGGGAATGATGTCATTGGCGGTTTCAAATCCGTAAGGAATCAGGCTCTTGCCGTCGGATCCGGTCAGGGCCTCGTCCGTCACACACGCCATGAGCGAGCGACGGATGGCGGGAAGCTCCAGCACGGGCTTCTGCACATTGAACAGAAAGCCCCAGGTGGTGTCGGTGACGGTGGTGAATTTGTAATCGGTGTCCTTCAGCTTGCTGATATTGCTGGTTTCAATGACCGCGGACTCCACGGTTTCATTCTCCAGAAGCTGAAAGTAGTCGGTGTCCGCGCTTCGAATGCCGAAGTACAGGACGCGCGGGGAAACCTTGTTGTAGCCGGCGTAATTCTCATTGCGGATCGTGCGTACATAGTTGTCGTGGTTCCAGCCGCGCTTGGCAAGCACAAAGGGACCGTTGCTGATGATATACTCGTCGTCCAGCCCGTAATGACCCTTTGTGGTGAGAAAGAATTTCTCGTTGCAGGGCATGAAAACGGCATTGGGGGTCTGCAGAACGAATTCCGCGTAGGAATACTCCATTGAAACCTTGAGGGTAAAGTCGTCAATCACCGTCACGCCGAGCGATTCCGGCTTGGCTTCACCGCTGTTCATGGCGCGCGCGTTCTTGATAGGGAAGAGGGCGGAGCAGGTGGTGGACTTGGTGGCGGGATCAAGGGCGCGCTGCCACGCGAATACGAAGTCGTGGGCTGTGACGGGCGTTTTTTCCTCGTCCGACCACACCGCGTTCTTCCGCAGCCGGAAGGTGTATTCCGTGTAATCGGCATTGCTGTTCCATTCCTCCGCCACACCGGGAATGATGAGGCCGTTCTGGTCGAAGCGCGTGAGCCCTTCAAATATATTGCGTATCACCAGCAGCGAATTGTTGTCTGACGCCATCTGGGGATCGAGATTCCTCGGCTCGTCGGTGAGCGAATAGCTTATCGCCTTGTCTGTGCCGTCATCCCTTTTGCAAGACGCAAGCGGGCATATCAGCATGACGATTGCCAGCAGCAGGGACGTGAATCTGACTGGGTATTTCATTTTTGTCATCGTTGCCTCCGGGTTCATTGTCTTTTCAATATAATTGTAACGCATCCCGCGCCATTGTGCAAGGCTGAACTTCTTAATTATTCAGAAAACTTTTTATGAAGGAGCAGAACGCGAAAAAGATTACAATTTTGTATATTTTTTGTCGTATTTTTTTAATCAGCATGAGTGGATTATAGCACTATCGCCAAAATTACGCAATATAACAGGATTTATAATCCTGAAATTAATAATTAATTAGTTTTACATATCATAATAGCTTATAAAATCAATCAGGCACTTTGCCATGAAAAAAATGACGGACATATTGACGGCGAAAAAGTTACAAATTATGACGAATTCTCGACTATTTGAGAAAAAAACAATCATATATTTGAATCAATTTCATAAAACCCTGTAAAAATCGGTGCTAAAACTGTTCAACAAAGCGAAATTGCCCAAAAGTGGTTGCAAAATCGGAAGTCTTAGGTTATAATGATGTTAATCTTTTGTAACCTTTGTTACCGACCTGAAACTTTAACCCCTTGATTTTGTAACCGACTGTTACCGGATCGGGGGGACGAAAGAAAACGATCAGACAAAAGTCATGCAGATGAAAGTCACGCATGAAGAGAGGAAATTAAGATGAACAGTTTAAAGAAAAAGATTATCGCAGTCACACTCATTGTACTTACGCTTGCGCTGGTAGTACCTTTTCATGAGTTCACACAGGTGAGCGCTTCTTCCGTTGTGAAGGACGCAGGAAAGATGGACGCGAGCGACTTTACCTCTTCTCCCGCACTGGCGAAGAAGCTGACACAGGTATTTGAAGGTAAGATTGGTCTTTATTCCAACGCCAAATTCAAGACACAGGTTCTTGCTCCGCTCGGCTGCTCCAAGCTGACAGGCAGAAACCAGTTCTTCATTAAAAGCAATTCCACCGGCGCGACCAACAACGGCTGGCAGTGCTACATCTACGCGAATGCGGTGTATAACACGCTTTATAATGAATGGGTCGGCAGAGCCGGTTCGCTGAAGAATTCCAAAATCGTCATCAAGGGCGGCAGCACATTTTCCTATAAGCAGTTTGTGAAGGCAGGCGTCAAGGTCGGCGCCTATGCCCGCACGACAGGTAACAAGAACGGCTCCTATAGCGGCAGCGTTGCTCATTCCTTTGTCATTCTCGGCTATAACGAGGAAACCGTGACATATATCGAAGGCAACGCGGACGGCAGAGGTCTGGTAAGAGTAACAAAGTCTACATGGAGCGAGCTCAACAAGGCGCAGACATCCGGCAGGGGCCGCGTCATCTGCCATGTTGTACAGCCCACCGATAAATACTTCAAATCGCTTTACGGAGAGAACGCTTCTGCTTCTTCAGGATCTTCTTCCGGCAGCGTCAGCACTCAGAACAGCACATCCAGCAACGGCGATCCCGATTCCATCAAGACCAGCTACAAGAGAACACTTTCCTATTCCAAGAACAAGACGGTTATTTCCGGCGGCGACGTTCTTTATATGCAGACCTGCCTGAAGTATCTCGGCTACGACGTCAGCACCAATTCCAAGTTTGACAGCAAGACCGCCGCCGCGGTGAAGAAATTCCAGAAGGCCAAGAGCATGACGGTTGACGGCAAAATCGGCAGCAAGACATGGACAGCCATTGAGAAGGCCTTTAAGGCGGAGAAGAGCAAGATTACGGTCAAGTTCAACGCCAACGGCGGAGAAAACGCGCCCGCCAATCAGAAAATCAAGTCCAATGTTTCCACCGCTCTCACCAAGAACAAGCCCACACGCAGCGGTTACACCTTCCTCGGCTGGGCGAAGTCCAAGACAGCTTCCAAGGCACTTTACAAGGCTGGCGAAAAGGTAAAGATCAAGTCCGGTCTCACACTCTATGCCGTATGGCAGGAGGAAGGAGACATCCAGATCACCTCACAGCCGGCTGACACAAAGGGTAGCGCGGGAACGAAGGCGACCTTCAGCGTGAAGGCGACAGGAATGGATCTCCAATATCAGTGGTACTACAAGAAGACCAGCAGTTCCGATTGGGTTCTCTGGGAGGGCCGTACAGCTGCTTCCACAACCGGTAAGGTCAACGCTTCCTGGGCCGGTCTGCAGATCTACTGCGTAGTGACCAACGCCAATGGCGAGAGCCTTTCTTCCGACATTGCCACATTCACACTTGCGTAATTGACGGAAAAACACCAGATAAAAATACCAGCAGGACCCGAAAGGAGTCCGGCTGGTATTTTTTGATTCAGTCAGGCATTACAGATCCACAAGCTCAAAGCGTTTCATAGCGACACGGCAGGAGATCAGGGTAATCAGGGCATAAAGGACAAATGCTGCGGCGAGAATGAGCCACATGACAGGATTGCGGAGAGTGTCAGTGTCATTGAGAAATTCCAGACCCGGAATATGATGCGCGACTTCAGCGGCAGTGATCAGGAGGAACGATGAAATGATGAAGATAATAAACGGAGGGCCGAATTTGTATGCGGTTCTGAAGAATCCGCAGAGGAAGACCCAATTGAAGAGGGCGAATACCAGCAGCATATAGGCAAGAAACGCCTGATTGGCATTCATCATGGGATTGGTGGCATAGGGTGTCGCCTGCGTCATGAGCGTCATGCGAATCCCGGTGATAACAGCCGAAATGGCGAAGGCGATCATCTGGATCAGCACAGTGAATCTGAATTTTGCCTTCACAGCTTCGGTCTTTCCCACCGGAAGAAGGACCGTGTACAAAATGTCGTTGTTTTCCCTGCCGCTCTGGAAGGACTGAAAGATGCCGAAGCAGATAAAGAAAGCCCCCACGAGAATGGGATATCCGGGGATAAAAGCCATGAGCGAGAAGGCGATAAAGAGCCACGAAAGCGGCGAGGAAGCCAGTTTTATTTCTTTGCCAAGCAATTTACGCGAACTTTTCATGCAGATTCTCTTTTTCAAAGTATATCATAATTTCCTCCAGGGTGTCGCCAATGCCTTCGGCTTTGCACTGAGCGATGTAGTCGTTCATAGGGCCGCTGAA
The DNA here is from genome assembly GCA_902803035.1 of uncultured Ruminococcus sp. GTDB lineage: Bacteria > Bacillota > Clostridia > Oscillospirales > Acutalibacteraceae > RUG762. The sequence goes on along the minus strand of CADCON010000223.1, from coordinate 616 downwards.
CTGAAGCTGTCCCTTGCGGATATAGGTAATGCTGTCGGCGCACTTGTCGAGGTCGGAGGTAATGTGGGTGGAGAAGAGGATTGCGACGCCCTTGCCGGCAAGGAGTTTGAATACTTCCAGGAATGGATTTGATAGTGGTTGTTTTTCCAGCGCCATTTCTACCGATAAGGCCCATGATAGTACCTTCCTCTATCTCAAAGGAAATATTATCGAGGGTAAACTTCGGGTATTTCTTCATGAGATTGCTTACAGATAAAACCTTGCCCATAGTATTCCGCCTTTCAATTTTAATGTTGTCTATATTTTTATCGCGACATTGTCAGAATGTCAATATTCTTGTGCCGGATTGCCGATAATTTTGTACACAATAAAATAAATGGATGAAGAAAATAATTGCCTGAAAAAACATCCAAAGATCGGGTAAAAAAATTTAAAAAAGTTTTAGAAAAACACTTGACAAAGTGGAATTGCTGGTGTATAATTACAAAGCACTTTGAGAGTGACACTTCGAGTGCCATTCCAATTGAAAATTCGGACGTTTAGCTCAGCTGGTAGAGCACCTGCTTGACGTGCAGGTTGTCAGCGGTTCGATTCCGTTAACGTCCACCAGAATAGG
>CADCON010000222.1 GCA_902803035.1 uncultured Ruminococcus sp. | reverse complement strand
CCTTGGTGGTCTTGGTAGTGGAATTCACACTTACCATCGAGCCGAGTACCCAGCCGCTGATACTCTTGTTGACTTTGATGTAATACCAGTTGACGTTGTTGATCTTCCTGACATTGCTGTAGGAATATACCTCGCCGAATTTGGTGGTGTACAGCCGCTTGGCTGAGGTGCTGGGAGACTGACGCACCTGGAGGATATTGACGACAACCGTGAGCTTTCCGCTCTTGGGAACGTCCGTCGCCGCTGTTTCCGATTCAATGGGAACCGCCCATTTGCCGAGAATCCAGCCGCTGACATTCTTGTTGACCTTGATGTAATACCATTTGGTGCCGTTGACCGTCTTCATATCGGAGAAGGGATAGGTCTGACCGGACTTCACGGTGTACAGCTTCTTGGAAGAGGTGCTGGCGGACTTACGCACGTTGAGCACTTCGCCCGTGATCCTGACAATGCCCTTCTTGGCATTCGGATCCACCTTCTCGACGGACTGGGCGGGAGTGAGCGTCACGAAATCGGAACAGACAAAGCCGGTGGCGGTCTTGGTGTTGATCTTGTACCACTTGGTGCCCTCGCTGTCGGTGGCTTCGCCCGCGATGACATACTTCTGCCCCTGCTTGACGGTGGTGAGAATCTTTCCCTTGGCGTCCGCCGTCGCGCGGACATTGAGCAGGGTGGATTTCACTTCAATGACGCCCGCCGTGCCGTTCACAAGCGACTCGATCAGCGTGAGCGTCTTGCTGCCCGCGACCCCGTCGGCGTCGAGATTGTATTCCGTCTGGAATTTCTTGACGGCCGCTTCGGTGGCGGCGTCGTATTTGCCGGTCACTCCGCTGGCGGCGAGATACTTGAGCGCGACGAGATTCTGCTGAAGCTGTGTCACGGAACTGCCTGTCGAATTTCGTCTGAGCGTTACCGCAGCCGAAACAGTGACAACGTCGCTGAGAAATATCGAATCGGCCGCGGCGTAGGACGTTGAACCGATAATGGCCACCGCGGCGAGAACCGCTGCGATTTTTTTGAAATTCATGTAAAAACTGACCCCTTCCGTCGGTAATATATTAAGCAAGTCACTAACCTACGTAAACAAATAGCTTATTATATTATACCTTTTTTTGATGAGTATGTCAACAATTTATTTGAACCGATTTGTAACATGACTTGTCAATGTCGCCGCGAGGCGGTATTTCTCCGTCTGAATCGGGGGATCAGACGCCCGCCACGCCGGTTCTGACCGCCGCCTGAGCGACCGCGCGCGAAACGCGCTCGACAACACGCTTGTCCAGCGCGCTGGGAATAATGTAATCGGCATTCAGCTCGCTGTCCTCAATGATGCCGGCAATCGCGCGGGCGGCGGCGATTTTCATTTCGTCGTTGATGTCGGACGCCCTGACGTCCAGCGCGCCGCGGAAGATGCCGGGGAAGGCCAGCACGTTGTTGATCTGGTTGGGATAGTCGCTTCTGCCGGTGCCGACCACTGCCGCGCCCGCCGCCTTCGCCGCTTCGGGCATGATTTCGGGGGTGGGGTTGGCCATGGCGAAGACCATGGCGCCTTCCGCCATGGAGGCGACCATTTCGCCCGTCAGCACATTGGGAGCCGACAGACCGATGAAGACATTCGCGCCGGCGACCGCGTCCTTCAGCGTGCCTTTGACGTGATGGAGGTTGGTGACGGTCGCCATGTATGCCTGCTCGCTGTTGAGGCGCGCGTCGCCCTCGCAGATGACGCCCTTGCTGTTGCACATAATGACTTCCTTCACGCCGATCTTCAGAAGCAGCTTGGTGACGGCGATGGCGGCCGCGCCCGCGCCGTTGACCGCGATCTTCAGTTCCTCCGGCTTTCTGCCGGTCAGACGGCAGGCATTGATCATCGCGGCGGCGACACAGACGGCGGTGCCGTGCTGGTCGTCATGAAAAACCGGAATATCGCACAGCTTCTTGAGCCTGCGCTCGATCTCGAAGCAGCGGGGCGCGGAGATGTCCTCCAGATTGATGCCCCCGAAGCTGCCCGCGATCAGGGCGACGGTATTCACGATGGTGTCCACGTCATTGGAGCGGATGCAGAGCGGAATGGCGTCCACATCGCCGAATTTCTTGAAGAGCGCGCACTTGCCCTCCATGACCGGCATACCGGCTTCCGGGCCGATATTGCCCAGACCCAGCACCGCCGAGCCGTCGGTGATGACCGCCACGAGATTGGAGCGGCGGGTGAGGTCATAGCTTTTGCTGATATCCTTCTGAATGGCAAGGCAGGGGGCGGCGACGCCGGGGGTATAGGCGAGCGACATATCCTCCGCCGTTTCGATGGGGCAGCGGGTGACAACCTCGATTTTGCCCTTCCATTCATAATGTCTTTTTAATGATTCAGCCTGATAATCCATAAAATCGCACATTCCTTCCATTTTATTTCTTTATCTATTATACCAAAAAATCCGGCTGAAGTAAACCGGATACGGAGAAATAATTCAATGAAAAACGAGGGGGATTTTTATACGAATTGTCTACCATTGATTGACAGTCGGTCATAATGAAATGCCCGCGCGATCCGTACCACATGGGAACGGCCGCGCGGGCTGTAATAATGGAGGGAATCTTTCATTGAAAGGGGAGGGGAAACGCGCCGTCAGGCGGCTTTGGACATTTCCTCCTCCGCGACGATCTGTGTCTTCCTGACATTCTCACCGTAGATGGTGGTGAATTCGTCCTTCATGGACACGGTTTCAAAGCCGAGTTCCTCGCAGCTGGCCTTGAATTCGGCGGCCTTTTCGGTATCGCCGTAATCGCGTTCGGTGTCGTCGCAGAGCAGCATATAGGCTTTGCCGCCGCTGCGGACGGCATAGGTTCCCATCGCAAAATCGCCGGAGCTGTTGCCGAAGGCGAGCGTGGGCGTTACGCCGATCTGATTGATGATGTTGGCGACCTTGGCCATTTTCAGGCACTTATAGGTCATATCGCCACCGATGATGACTTCGTCGTCCGCTGAGAGATTGTAGTCACGGGGGGCTTTGTCGCCCTGTCCCGTCGCCACAAGGGAAATAGTGCTGCCGATCACGCGGTAGGGCGGAACGTACGCGCCGAGGTCGTCCGCCCACAGCTCGCGGAGAAGGTTGGTTTCCGCGCCGCTGACGATGTAGACCATGAAATCATGCTTCACAAGATACTTGATCAGCGCGACCATCGGCTTGAAGGAGCCCTGGCCGTAGTTCATGCCTTCAAAGCCCCATATCGGCTCGGACATGAATTTCCGGATATAGGCGCGGTATTCCTCCACTGTGAAGCCCTTGAAGGATTCGGTCGTGATCTGACCGGTGGAGCGGGGGGATTTTGGCTCGGGCTGACCGGTGAGGAACGCCGTTTCGAGTGCCTGCGCGAATTCCTTGTCGGCGGCCGGCGCTTCGTAGGTGTCGTCGTGCAGCAGTCTGTGCATCATCAGGCATTGGTCGAAATAGGTCGGGAACAGCTCGCCGTAGAGCGTTCCGTCCGAATCAAACACCGCGACGCGCTTGTCCGCGGGGATGAATTTTTCGGAGGATTCGTCGCACACTTCATTGACAAAGGTGATGATTGACTTCATCGCGGGGGAATCCTCCGCCCAGAATTCGATGGTTTCGCTCTCCTTCGCGCCGTTGTCCTTTGCGCCGTTGTCCCTGGCGCCGCCTCCGGACTTGTCGCAGGCAGTCGCCGCCAGCAGCATCAGCGCCGCCAGCAGCAGTGCTGTCAGTCTTTTCATAATGTTTGCTCCTTTGAATTGTTATGAATCAGCCGATTGAAAAAAGGAGGAAATACGGATGATTGGCTTTTTCGTCACGCCGCCTTTTTCGTTTCCGCCGGCGTGTACTTCTCTACAATTGTATCGTATTCCCCGATGGCGTTCTGAAGACGCGCCATGAACGCGCCCTCCTCGTACAGATGCCATTTCGCGTCGGCGTATTTCATGCCGCGCAGCCTGACCGGGTAGGTCACCGGCAATGTGTCCAGGTCGAGAATCGTCGCGTTGCGGAGCTGATCCGTGGTCTGGTAGACCAGATCGGCCGAGATGAAGGTCTTGCCGTCCGTTGAACGCCAGCGGCAGAGAACCAGCTTGCAGCCGATGGGCGTTTTCTTCTCGATGGTGTAGGGCAGCGAATATTCCTCCGCATCCAGCGCGGCCAGCACGCTGCCGATGTTGGAATCATGACCGCACAGGAAGGTGAATTTCCGGCCTTTCGCGGTCAGCTCGCTCTGCATTTCCTGCAGCAGCGGATGCGCCACATTCGGCGCGATCAGCGGCGCGGTGAAAAGCACGTCGCCGTACACGTCCTTGATCTCGGAGAGCTGCTCCCACTGCTCGGTTGTCAGATTGTGCCCGAAGGCGGCCTTCTTCGCGTCCGGTTCCTCGTAATACTGCAGTACCAGCGCGTCGCTGACGGAACAGGCGGTTTTGAGCGAGCCGCTCATGCCCGGTTCGGCGTTCAGCTCCAGTTTCAGCTCCAGATCGTCGGTGCGAAGCTCCGTGGCTGTGCCGTCCTTCCACGCGAGGGATTCCTTCATGTCGGTCACTTCGGTGAGAAGGGCGTAATTGTCGCTCAGCCCGTTGATTTTATCGGCGAACATCTCGCGGATCTGCTTTTCGGCGTCCGCGGTGTATTCATCGGATACAAAAATGAGCTGCGGCGTGAATACCGGATCCATTTTGTCGAATTCCATGTGGTATTCGACGGTTGAATTGGCGGACGGCAGCAGCCCCGCCGAGAAATAGCGCGCCGTGGCAATCGTGCGCTGCTTGGAATTGGCATAAATGCGGACGGCGTCCTTTTCGGGCTGCTCGTTCTTTTCAAAGAGTTCGTGCGCCTCCAGCCATTGACGGAAAAACTGTCCCATTTCGGTTTCCAGCACGCCGCCGCGCACTGACAGCTCGCTCGGATCGGACGTCCATTCAAACCATTGGTGCGGGGTGATGTCGCCGAGAAGCGAGCCGTTGCCCGAAAGGGGAGAGCGGATATTGTGGCGGCTGAGCACAACCACCTGTTCGAGGTCGTAATCCAGCCGTGTCAGGCTGCCTGCGTAGACAATTTCGTCCTTCTTTCCTTGTCCGAAATCGAAGGTGCAGTTGCAGGAAACGCATTGCAGAAGAATCATTCCCGCGAGAACAGCCGCCAGTGAAGCCTTGATCAGCCGGAACCAGCTGACAGTGTGTGTTTTTCTCAATCTGATCATTCCTTCATAACTCAAGAATTTCGTCTGAACAGGCTCTTACTTCCCCGGTTCATACGGCATATATTCCATTTCCTTTATGCAGTCATCGTGCGCCTTGGCGAGAATCTCAAGGAATTCGTCCACCTCTTCCTCGGTATTGTAGATGCCGAAGCTGACGCGGATCATGCCGGGAGTGCCGGCTTCGCCGCATTCCACCAGCTGCTTGGCGGCCTCGTCCGATACGCCGAGAAGACGCCAGACATAGGTATGCGCGCAGAACGCGCCGCGCCTGGTGGCAACGCCGTAGGAAGACAGCTTGGTGGCAAGGTGGTAGGAATTGACGTCCTTCAGATTGAAGGTCACCACGCCCACTCTGTCGCTGATGTCTTCCGTATCGCCGTAGACAACGGAATTGTCCATTTTGAGTATGCCGTCGATGAGCCTTCTGACGAGCTTCTGCTCATGCTCGCCGATGTCGTCAAAGCCGACCTGCTGCAGGATGTCGATGGCCTTTCCCAGACCCACGACGCCGGGATAATTGGGGGAGCCGGATTCATAGCGCGCCGGAGCGTCCTTGTAATTCTGCTCCTTGTCCGTCACGATGGTGACGATGCCGCCGCCGTAGAATTCCGGCATATGCGCGTTGAGCTCGGAGGTCAGACCCACCACCGCGCCGCCGCCGTAGGGTGAATACATCTTATGCGCGGAGAAAACAAAGAAGTCGATATTCTCCTCCGGGGTTTCGCCCTTCATGGAGAATTTTCTGTGCGCCACGATCTGCGCGCCGTCCACGATGATTTTCGCGCCGTATTGGTGAGCCAGCCGGGCGACGCGGTGAACGTCGGTGATGTAGCCGGTGACATTGGAGGCGGCTGTGACGCAGACATATTTGACCTTGTTCTTCTTGAGCATCTTTTCAATGTCCTTGTAATTGACCCTGCCTTTGCCGTCGATTTCGGCATAGATCACCTTGCAGCGTTCTCTCCACGGAAGGTCGTTGGCGTGGTGCTCCATGCGGGTGCAGAGAACCACGTCCTTTTCGCTTGTAATCAGCGCGGAGGCGAGCTTATTGAGCCCGTCAGTGGTGTTGTTCACATAGAAGCAGGTGTAGGTTTCCTCGTCGGCCCCCACGAAATTCAGCACCTTGCTGCGGGTGCTGTTGTAGATCTCGGTCGTAAAGTCCGATTTTATGGAAAAGCCCCTGCCGATGGAGCCGTACATCTTCATTTTTTCGTCAACCTCGTCCATGACGGGACTGAGCGCGGGCGTGGTGGCGGCGTTGTCAAAGTTGATGACCGCCCGCTTGCTTCCGTTTTCCAGCTCCACCTTCTCGTCAACGCCGACGATATAGCCGCGTATGTTGTCGATGGTGTACGTTGTTCCGCTCTTTTCCTCCGCCTTGCCGCAGGCGGTGAGAAGAAGCGCGGCGGCCAGCATTCCTCCTGCCAGCCTGATCAAAAGCCGATTGTTTTTCATTGGCCTGTTCTCCTTTCGGAATCATAAAAATCGGCATGACTGACAGTGCAGGAAACAGCCCGGAAGACCGTTTCCTGCACCTTTCAATCGTAACCGTTCAGACGTTTTCTGGGTTATTCAGCCTCGCCGAAAACAACGGTGACGTAGCTGCAGCCCTCCTCGGCGGTCAGCGCGTGCTCCGAAGCGACGTCCTTGTCAAGCTCCATGGTAACCTTGTAGCCCTCGCCTGACGCTTCCTTCAGCTCAGTGAATTCCGTGAGGAAGGTTTCATAGCCCTTGGGCTGGAGCTTTGTGACGGCGGCGATGATGGATTGGTAGGTGATGTCGCTGCTCTGTGCGCCCCTTTCCATGAAGATCATCTGCACATGGTTTGCGTCGCCGTAGGAAAACATAGCGATTCTGCCGCATTGCACGATGTTGTTTGCGAATTGCTCGCCCAGCGGTTCGGTGTAGGTGAGCGCCTTCTCGTTGATGTACATCGTGTCAAGCGCGGACAGATCCCACTTTTCAGCGATAAAGAGCTTCGTGACGCCGGTTTCCTCATCGATGATCATGTACTTGTCTTCGATATCCATCAAGGTGGCGCCGGCGAGGTAGCCGGTCGCTTCTCTGTAAACCATGCCGTAGTGTCCGGCAATGCCCCGTAAGATCTCCATGGCGAAGCCATAGCCGGAGAAATCGTCCTTGTCCGCGGGGGTGTAGACGATGTAATCGCCGTCGCGCTTGAAGGCGAATTCGCCGTTGGTGCCGTATTCCTCGGAGCTCTCGGCATGGAAGACAATGCTGTCGCCGTCGAGCTTTTCGGTGACGGTCGTGCCGGCGTCCTTCATGTCGGACTTCCATTGTGCATAATCCCCGCTTGCGGTCATCTGCTCGAAAATGTCCTTCACGAGGGCGTCTTCATTTGTTTTCTCCTCATCGCAGGCGGCGAACGCCGCGCACATGAAGGCGGCGGTGAAGACCGCTATGATGACTCTGATGGTTTTCTTCATGATAGCTCAATCTCCTTGAATAGGACTATTCCAGATTCCACTTGGCGGCGGCGTAGATCCTGACGGTATTGGCTTCGTTGTCTATGATATAATACGTGTTGTCCTCATGACCGGCAAGATATTCGTTTGCGTCAATAAAGCTGATATCGTAGTGATTGCATATCGCCTTCATGACCTGCACATTGAACGGGTTACTCAGGAGCGCGGCCTTCTCAGCGGTATAGACAACATAATCGCCGTCGTATGTGTAGACATATTCGCCGTTGAAGACAGGCGCGTCGTTCGTATAGTCGTCCTCATTGAAGTCGGCAGGGTCAAGCTCATTTTTGACGGTGAAGATGATTTTGCTTCCGTCCTGCTTTTCCTCGATCCGGGATTCGGGATTCATCTGTTTCCATTCCTGGTAAAGCGGGTTGGATGTGATGTCCTCCAGCATCTCCTTCATGAAGGTTTCCCGTGTGGCGGTATCATTTCCGGCGGCGTCCTCTTTCTTTTCGTCGCAGGCGGCGAATGCCAGAAGCATCGCGCCGGCGGCGAGAACCGCTATCATTGCGCTGAATATTCTTTTCATGATCTTATCTCCTTTTATTTATACGGAGCGTACCATCCGTACATCGTACATTTCATCAGTTGGACGGATGCGGCATATAATTGTAGAGCAGGCTGGCGGTATTCTGCACCGGCATGGTCTGCAGAATGATGTGGCCGGGGCCGTTGACGACGGTATTGAAAAGACCCTCGCCGCCGAGCAGGATATTCTTCACGCCCTTGATCCTGACGATTTCGATGGAGCAGGTGCCGTCCATCGCCGCCAGATAGCCCGTGTCCACGATCTTCCTGTCGCCGGCGGCAATGTCGTATTCGACCGCCGAGCCGTCGATTTCCAGGAAGATGATGCCGACGCCCGAATACTTCTGCATGAGGAAGCCTTCGCCGCCGAAGAAGCCCGCGCCGAGCTTCTTCTGGAAGAACACAGACGTTTCAATCTGTCCGAAGCTGGCGAGGAACGCGCCCTTCTGGGCGATGACGGGCTTGTCGGGAGTGACCTCCACCGCGCGGATCGAGCCGGGGAAGGAGGACGCGAACGCGATTTCGCCCGCCTTGTTGGCGTAGTACTTGTTCTGGAACGCGTTCTCGCCGGTGAACATTCTGCCCAGCATCTTGCCGACGCCGCCCGCCTGGGTTTTCATTTCGATTTCATCGTCCATCCAGGACATAGAGCCGCTCTCGCAGGTCATTTCCTCGCCCGCGTTCAGATGGCAGATCACAACCGGCAGGTTGTCGCCTTTGATTTCATAGGTCATAATGAGTTCTCCTTTGTCATTTGATTTGGTGATTTGTAAAACGGAATCACGCTTCCTCCGACGCGCCGGAACAAAGCGTCCTTCTTGAGAAAAGCGCGTAGACCGCGCCGTAAGCCGCCAGCAGCATGAGCGCGACGCAGACTGCGGACGCCGCTCCGCTTTCGCCTGTGCCGGGAGAGGGAACGGCTGCCGGTTCGACGACCGTGAAGGAATGCTCCACCGGAATGACCGTGTCACCGATTTTGAATTCCACCTTGACGGTGTGTTCACCCACGCTCAGATCTTTGAGCGAACCGGGCGACAGGGTGAGGATCACGCTGCCCTTCTTTTTGGTGAAATCCGTACATTCTCCGTCGTCCACATATACCGCGTGGAACCGGTCGATTGTGGTGGAATCGTCTCCGTCCTCCGCGACATTCCTGACGGCGACGGTCAAGCCGTTCTTGCTGCCCTTTGTCCACTGGTATTGGTCGGAGGTAAAGGCGTATCGCAGCCCGCGGGACTGCGTGTGGCTTTCGTCACGCCGGCAGACGCGGGTTTCCCGGCCCGCTTCGTCGCCGGTCGGCAGGGCGGTCACTTCCCAGTCGCCCCAGTCATGGCCGAGAGGGCCGACTTCCTCCGACTCAATCGCTCCGCAGACGGTGCATACGCGGCTTTCGATTCCGGACTGGGTGCAGGTGGCGGTGGTGGCGACGTCCCAATGGTTGCCGTGGCTCAGCGTGACAACCGCGTCGCTGAAGTATCCTGTTGCCTTGCTGCTCTCGTCGAGCGTGATATTGGGCGTGTCGCCGACGGTCAAGCCACAGGGAATCGTCACGGACGTCAGATCGGGACAATCTCCGAGGACATCTGTACCGATGCTTGTCACGCTGTCGGGAATGACAACGGAGGTCAGCCCCGTACACGCTCTGAAGGCGTCCCGTTCCAGCGTGGTCACACTGTCGGGAAGCGTCAGGGACGTCAGCTTCGGACAATTCCAGAACGCCCCGTTGCGAATTCTGACAACGCCGTCGGAAACCGTCAGGGAGGCCAGCCCTGTGCAGCTTCTGAAAGCGTCGTAATGAATGACCTCCACACTGCCCGGAATGGTCACTGACGTGAGCTTGTTGCAGCGCAGGAAGGCGGAGCCTTCGATGGAGGTAACGCCGTCCTCTATCGTCAGGGAAGTCAGCCCGCTGCAATCCATGAAGGACCCATTCCCGATTGTTGTGACGCTGCCGGGAACGGAAACAGACGACAGACCTGTACACATTGTGAAGGAGGAATCTCCGATCTTTTCCAGTCCGTCGGGAAATGTGATCGACGTCAGACTGCCGCATCCCGAAAAAGCCCAGTACTGGATGGTTTTCATAGTGGACGGAAGGGTTACGCTGCTCAGATGCCCGCAATTCTCAAACATATATTGTCCGGTCGTGGCAACTCCTTCACAAAGCGTAGCGGTTTCCAGTGCGGAGCATTGCGAGAAAATGAACAAACCGAAGCTCGTCACTGTAGAGGGAATGGTGATGGATTGCAGCTTCGTGCAAAGGTAAAAAGCCTCATCCCCGATGGCCGTAACGCTTTCCGGGATCGTGATGGATTGCAGATTACTGCAGCGATAGAAAGCGCTTTTACCGATCGCGGTGATCAGGCAGTCATCGTCAAACACGACGCTTGAAAAATTGGTTTTATACTCAAATGCGTAATCCTGTATCGCGCCTGTTCCGCTGATGGTCAGCGTACCCTCGCTGTCGATAACGTACATCAGTCCGTCGCCACACGAACCGGATTCCACGATATTCGCCGCGTAGGTTTTCGGCGAGTCGCTTCCGTTATCCGAAAAGGAATTATCTGCCGCCAAGACGGATTTACCGTCGGGAAAAGCCATATCCGTCGACGAGACTTTTGCGTTCTCCTCCGCTGCAAAGCCGCGCAGGAACGGCACCGCCCCCACGCTCAGAACCAATGCCAGCGCGGCGCAGCCTGTCCTGACCAGGCGTCTTGAGGTCTGATGATTGAATTGATACATGGTTTAGAATCCTTTCTGATGCAGAGATAATGAATCCGCTGCCCACAACGCCATGTCGGTCACCTGACGCATGGACTTTCTCCGTCTTCCCGCGGCCTGTCTGCCGGTTTGCCGGCAGGGCAGGCATGGGGGAAGCCATTGGGGTGTGGACAGCGGTTCTGAACCGGCGAAACGTCACTTCACACGGCGGACGAACCTCGGCTTCTCCGGCAGGTATTTGATACGCATAGGCATTCCCTGATACGCGTTCATCGGGGGATTGCCGAGCTTGGCGGTGACGGTCTGCCCTTCGGCGTTCACATAATCGACAAAGTAGATTTCGCTGGGAGAGCCTTCGCTGTCGTAATCGGTATCAACGCGGGAAATCACCGCGTCCGCCTCGATGCCGTTCTCGTTGATCTTCCTGTTGCGAAGGACGCAGTAAACCGCGATGATCACAAGCACGACGGCTATCCCCGCAAGCACCGCCATGTTCCATGGTTCCATATTCGTTTGCTCCTGATGATGACGTCGGACGAATAATGGAAGATCAGTCCTCGGAATTGCCCATTGTCAGGTAGGCGGATTTGATCATACGATAGCTGACGTCCAGACCGGGGGCCTTGAGGATGGTGGCCATGTCTTCCGCGACGCCCGCGTCTTCAAAATCGCCCTTGATTTCGTCGAATTTGCCCTGCTCGATCGCCTTGTCGAGCAGCGGAATCACGCCGTTCGCAAAAGCCGCGTCGGCACTTGCTCTTCCGTCCTCGTTCAGCTCTTCAAAGGTCTTTTCAAAGGTGACCTTCAGCTCGCTCACCGCGCCGTCCGTGTAACCTCTGTTGGCGGCGAAGGAAGCGACTCTGTGCGCCAGCTCCGCGTATTTGAGCGACTGGCCGGCGGTGCCTTCGCCGATCTGGGCGGCGTCCTTGATAATGGCGGCAAGGTCTTCGTCCACGCCGTATTCCGTCGCCTGAGAGCTGACGTCGTCAGTCGTTTCCGGGGTCTTTTCGTCGTTGCAGCTCACCATCAGGGTTGCCATCATTGCGATTGCGATGATCATTGCGAGTAATTTCTTCATATCACTATATCTCCTTATAAAAATGTATTTCATAATGTAATTGTTTTATCAGTCCGGTTCTAAAAGGAAT
>CADCON010000221.1 GCA_902803035.1 uncultured Ruminococcus sp. | reverse complement strand
GTGGAAGCAGCCGCATTCCTCCCATTTGTCCTGCCATTTTTTCTCAATGGCGGCAAAATCGTATTTCATTTGTATCATTCCTTCTCTCAAAAAATAGCAAAAAGATGATTATTTATAATTTACCTCAATTTGCCCGATTTGTCAATGGAAAGTTGATGATTTTCTCCCGAAGGCAGGAAAATGCGGCTCAATTCTTCCCCGCGAAATATTCCTCCCGCAGGATGCCGTAGAAGGCCCGGTCGTTGACGCCCTGATTGTTCCAGCCGGACTGCCGCAGGGTTCCTTCGTAGGTCATGCCGCATTTCTGCATAACCCGGCCGGAATTTGGATTATTGACGTCATGGCAGGCTTCCACACGGTTGACGCCCACCTGCTCAAAGAAGAATTGTATGACCGCGGCAAGCGCTTCGGGCATGATGCCCTGTCCCCACCATCTGCTGCCGATACAGTAGCCGATGTGAGCCATCCGCACATTATCATCGACGAAAACCGCTCCGATGCTGCCGATTGGCTGACCGATTTCCTTGAGTTCAATCAACCACTCGTAAAATTGTTCGTTTGCGTATTCTCCCAGCAGCCATAAAATGCGCCAGTCAGCTTCTTCGGGCTTTGTATATGTCTGCCACGTCATGAACTTCGTCACTCTGTCATCGCTTGCCCAGTTGGCAAAAAGCGCCTGCGCGTCCTCCGGACGTGCCTTTCTCAGGATCAGCCGCCCGGTTTCAATGGTCTGTGTGCCGACGTGATGCATCATGTATTCCTCCTCAGATTATTTTCAAGTGCGAAGCACTTCCTTCATTCTTCATTTTTCAGTCTAAAGTCTTCAGTATTCAATCAGAAAATCAAAGGGCGGCTCCCCGCACAAGCAAAGGTGCGCCTCATGGGTTGCCGCCGTTTTGTCATTCCGTTATTCAAAGTCAAGCGAAATTGTCTGGCCGTCCTGCCACAGCCTTTCCAGATCGTAGAATTCGCGGGCTTCCTCGCTGAACACATGAACCACCACGCTGCCGTAGTCCAGCACAATCCACGAATTGGTGCCGTGTCCCTCGATGTGGTCAGGGAAGATTTCCTCCTGCTTGAGCTTGAATTCCACCTCGTCTGCAAGTGCTTTGACATGAGTGGAGCTGTTGCCGGTGGCAATCACGAAATAATCGGCGAGCGAGGTAATCTCGCGCACATAAATGACGGATAGATCCTGTGCGATCTTGTCGCTGAGTATCTTTGCACACTTGAGTGCCAGATCCTTTGATTCCATGTATTGGTCTCCTTTAATTGAAATGTGTTATTACGGATCGGGAAAATCGATATCCCCCGTATTCAGTTTATGGCTGTAGGGAAGCATATATTGATTGAGAAGCCCGACAGTCTGTTCATCGTCGCAGAGGTAATAGGACGAACGCCTGACCGTTCTGGCATTGCCGGGAAGCTCAAACATATGCAGGTCGTCTGATTTGCATTTTTTGAGGGGCGAAATGAAAGACTTGATGTTTTCAAGGCTCATGTCGGTGGAAAAGCTGCCGTTGGCGGCAAGCACCACATTGAGGGTCTGCAGGAGCGAAAGTCCCTGCACCTTGTCAAGCATGGCGTGAATGATCTGACGCTGCGCCCTGACTCTGCCGAGATCGCCTTCCGCGTACGTCTTGCGGTTGCGCATGAACTTGAGTGCTTTCGCGCCGTCAAGATGATTTCTGCCCGCGTGAAGGGGGATGGACTTCGACTTGGTGTAATAGACGTCCATATCCTTTTCAAGGTAAATATCCACGCCGCCCAGCGCGTCAATTGCCTTCTCAAAGCCCTCGAAATCAAAGAACACATAATGATCGATCGGAAGATGAAGCTCATTGGCAATGAAGTAATACAGCGAGGCTACCCCCTGAATCTTCTTCCGGGTTATTTTCCCGCCGCAGTCAAGGTGTCTGCCCGAATCGATCCTGTCATCAATGGCCGCCCTGTCGCACTGTTCGCACCAGTTCGCGTCCACCTTGCTTTCGTAGATCGCGTTCGCCTTATGCGGAGACATACTGTATTCCCCGACATAGGTGTCGCGCGGTATCTGAAGGACATTCATCTTATGCGCCTTGTTGTCAAAGCAGAGAATCCATATGCAGTCGGTGAGCTGCTTTCCCTTATCCACCCCGACAATGAGAAAATAGGTGACATTGTCCCTGTTTCCCGACTCTTCAATTTCGGCGATTTTGCCCGCGTCGCTGTCAATCACATCGCCGCCGCCGGACAAAAGCGTATTGGAGCGGTACAGGCTGAGCGCGCCCTTCCAGCAGCCAAACAGCAGAATGACCACAAGCAGCGCGCCGACAATGATTCTGCCGCCCCTGCTGCCGAAAAGCTTTTTGACGCCGCCGCTCACAGCTATCGCGCCGATATAGCCGACCGACAGAAGCTCTTCTTTGAAGGAAACCTTCCTTTTCCGGGAGGATTTTTTCCCGGTTCCGCGAGGGCGGCTGCCCGCCGCCTTCTTTCCGGAGGGTCTGTCTGCCGCCGGGAACGCGGATGAAACGGACGCCGGCTTTTTTGAAGTCTTTTTCGCCTTGGCTTTCCCGCTTCCGGAAGATGATCTTCCCGCGCCCGCAGCCCTTCCCGCGGTGGAAGGCTTCTTTTTCGTCATTCCCGGCTTGGCCGGGGCGGGTCGGTCAGATTCGTCTTCAGGGCGAATTTTCCTGCCCGATCCGATAGGCGTGAAGCCCAGAGCGTCGGATTTCGTCCCGGCAGACCGGTCTGAGCCGAACAAAAAATCTAACTCATCATTCTCTGTGGACATATGAAACACACCTCCGGGTCTGTTACTTTTTCTTCTTTGCGAGCATGATCTCGTTGTACGCCTCAAATGTATCGGGGTGAATGGCGGTATGCTCATCCGCACGGGTCAGAATGCCGAACGCCAGGGCTTCTTCCATGGCGTATTCCAGACTGACGTTGGACGCTTTACGCATTTTTTCCACGCCCTTGTAATCGCGTTCCTCCGAAGTGTAATCGGCTATGAAGACGATTTTTTCCAGCAGGCTCATACCCGCTCTCGCCGTCGTGTGATAACGCACCGCGTTGACGACGTCGTCGTCCCTGATTTTCAGAACCCGTCTGACATACACCGCGCCGGCAATGGCGTGCCAAAGCTTGGGCGCCTGCCGTTCGACGTCGTTGAGGTCAACCCCGTATTTTTCTATCAGAGCGAGCTGCTCCTTCTTTTCCGTGTCCTTCATCACATCGTGAAGCAGCCCCGCAAGCTCGGCCCTGGCCACATCGCCGCCATACAGTTTCGCAAGCCGGACGGCTTCCCTCGACACGTTGACCGAATGTCTGAAGCGGTAATCGGACAGTCTTTCCCTGATGTGCTGCGTATAGAATTCTCTGTCCTTGTCGCTCAGGGCGGTCTGCCCATCCGTTATCGTTCTGACAATATCCAGAATACTCATCTGTAAAGTCCTTTCGCGTAGATAAATCGCTCCACTCCGGGGGAAACCAGTCCCGCGATGGGAAGCCCCTGTCTGACCCTGTCGCGTATCGCGGACGATGAAAGATCCATCTCCGGCACATCGGCGACAAGCCCTGTACAGCCGCGTTCCTTCAGATGAAGCCTGTGCGCTTCAAGCTGTTCCGCCGTGATCCCTTCGCGGGGCACGGTGCAGAAGACGGCAAGCGTTTTGAGCCGGTCAAAATCGTACCAGCTCTCAAGGGTGACGAACATATCCGCCCCCATGATCATAAATAATTCGCTGTCGGGATAATGCTCCTTCAACGCGGAAAGCGTCAGCACGGAATAGCTTTTCTGTCCGCTCCGCCTGACCTCGTAATCGCAGACTTCCAAAGCCCCGCCGGATTCTCCGGCCGCAATGCGACACATTTCCAGCCGCGTCGCGGGCGATGTTTCCCCCACCGGTTTGTGCGGGGAAATGCCGGTCGGAATCATCAGGAATCTGTCGAGCGACAGCCTGCCGCTCCATTCCCGCGCAAGATAAAGATGTCCGTTGTGGGGAGGATTGAAGGTTCCTCCCAGAATGCCGATCCTCATTTTGGCTGTCTGACCTTCGGCAGCTCAATGACGGGATTCTCCCGGTTTCTGCGGTAGAGAACGAATTTGCGCCCTATCACCTGCACCACTTCGGAATGGGTCGCGGCGGCCAGCCTTTCGGCGCATTCACGCGCGTCCTCCGGAGCTGTTTCCAGTGCCTTTCCCTTGACAAGCTCGCGGGCGGTCAGCGCGTCCTCGGTCTGCTTGACGATATTGTCGGCCAGTCCGCCTTTTCCCACCATCACAATGGTATCGGCGTCGGCCGCAAGAGAGCGCAGAAACGCCCTTTGTTTACTGTTCAGCATATTGATTGTATTCCTCCAGAATATGTTCTTCATCATTCCCGGCCGCGCGGGGAATGATTCATTCGCCCGCCTTTTCTCCGCCCAGCCTTTGCGCCAGCAGACGGAGGGCTTTGCCGCGGTGGCTGAGAATGTCCTTTTCCGCGCCGGAAATCTCGGCGAAGGTCCTGCCGTTCTCAAAATAGAAAAGCGGATCGTAGCCGAAGCCGTTTTCGCCCCTGTATTCAAAGCCTATCCTGCCTTCGCACTCGCCCCGGACAGTGAAATACGTCCCGTCGGGATACGCGCAGCAGATCACGCAGATATACCGCGCCGTGCGCTTCTCAAAGGGCACGCCCTCCAGCTGCCTGAGAAGAAGCTCGTTGTTGTCATCGTCATTGCCGCCCGAATAACGAGCGGAATAAACGCCCGGCGCGCCGTTCAGGGCGTCGACACAAATGCCCGAATCGTCCGCCAGCGCAGGCATTTGTAACCTGCGGGCAAATTCCGTTGCCTTGATAACGGCGTTTGCCTCAAATGTATCGCCATCCTCTACGGGGTCGATTCCCTCGCCGCCGCATTGGGACGGCGTGACAATCTCTATGTCCAGCGGTTCAAGAATGCGGGCAAATTCCCTGAGCTTGTGCTGATTGTGACTTGCCACAACAAATGTCGTTTTCATTCCGCTCATGCTTCCTCGTCCTCACCTTCCGGCTCTTCTCCGAATGTAACTTCAAAGTCCCCGACCTTGTCGGAATTCTCAAAGAGTGCGGCGGCAAACGCCTTCGGATTGAAGGGCTGAAGATCCTCGATCTTCTCGCCCACGCCGATGAATTTGACCGGCACACCCAATTCTTCCTTTATGGCAAGGACAACGCCGCCGCGCGCGGTGCCGTCCAGCTTGGTGAGAATAATGCCGGTAAGCCCGGCGGCGTCCTTGAAGGCGCGCGCCTGATTGATGGCGTTCTGTCCGGTGGTCGCGTCGAGAACCAGCAGCACCTCGCGGTCGCAATCGGGTGCTTCGCGGTCAATGACGCGGTTGATCTTGGCCAGCTCGTCCATCAGGTGCTTTTTGTTGTGCAGCCTTCCGGCGGTGTCGCAGATCAGAATGTCCGCCTTCCTCGCCTTTGCCGCGCTGATGGCATCGAACACGACGGCAGCCGGATCGCTGCCCTCGGTGTGCTTCACGATATCGCACTTCGCCCTGTCCGCCCAGACCTCAAGCTGTTCAATCGCGGCGGCGCGGAAGGTATCGGCCGCGGCAATAACGCACTTCTTGCCGTCCTTGCGGAAACGGGAGCAGAGCTTGCCGATAGTGGTTGTCTTTCCCACGCCGTTGACGCCGATCACCAGAATGACCGACGGCTTGGTGCCGAGCCTGAGCGACATATCGCCGTCGAGCATTTCGGCAATGGTTTCAACAAACAGGTCCCGCACCTCCTGCGGATCCTTGGTGCCGGTAGCCTTGACCTTGTCGCGGAGGATATCGCATATCTTCTCCGACGTCAGCATACCCACGTCGGCGGCGATGAGCAGCTCCTCCAATTCTTCAAACAGTTCCTCGTCTACCTTTTTGAAGCGTTTGAAAAGCGCGTCAATCTGACCCATGATTCCGTCGCGGGTCTTTTTAAGTCCTTCTTTAAGGCTTTTGAAAAATCCCATTTACATCATTCCCCTGTCATTTGTCGATTGCCGCGTTATCAGCAATCCCATCATATTATTATACCCGCACCCCATAGAAAATGCAAGCCTTTTTTCCGGCCGCGCCTTTATCCGGCTTATTCCGGAATATACCGCACATAATCCGATACATCATCGCGCCTGGGCTGTCCCGGCTCCTGCGCGGGAATGCCTATGGCAATGAGCGCGGACACTTCGCGGCTGTCGTCCAGCCCGATGACACGCGCGACCTCGCGCTCGTCGAAAATACCCATGATGACCGAGCCGACGCCGTAATTGTGCGCGGCGAGGCAGAATGTCTGGGCGGCAATGCCCGCGTCGAACATCTGCCAGCCGCTGCCCTTGGATGTGGAAAAGCTGCCGTCCGGCTCGAAGCCGCAGATCCCCTTTGTCGTGGTCAGAACGACCAGCGCGGCCGCGCCCCTGATGATTCCCGCGTTGTGGGCGCGTCCCATCACGCCCTCGTCCGCGATTTTCTCCATCACATCGCGGCTGTCAATCACTATGTAGCGCGCGGTCTGGCTGTTCTTCCATGTCGGGGCGAAACGCGCCGCGTCAATGATCTTTTCCAGCGTATCGCGGCTTATCTTTTCATCTGTAAATTTCCGCACACTGCGGCGGGTCTTGATGCCTTCTATCAATTCCATGTGAATTCTCCTTTGCTTCAGCTCTGCGTGCTACGCCATCATTCGGCGTTCAGCTTTGCGGTCATGAGCTTGGCGCATTTGTACACGTCGCCGCAGCCCATGGTAATGACCAGATCGCCTTCCTGCGCGTTGGCAAGCACGAAGTCCGCCACGTCCTCAAAGGTATGCTCCAGATAACATCCCGGAATGAGCGCCTGTAAATCTTCCGAACGGATGCCGAGGTCATCCCATTCCCTGCCGCCCATGATGTCGGTGAGCACCACCTTGTCGGCAATCCGGAGCACGTCGGCGAATTCCTGCATATGCTGCTTGGTGCGGGTGTAGGTGAAGGGCTGGAATACCGCCCAGACGCGCTTGTAATCCATTTCCTTGCAGGCGCGGAGCGTTGCTTCGATCTCGGTCGGATGATGCGCGTAATCGTCCGCGATGGTGATACCGTTATGTACGGTATGAATCTCAAATCGTCTGGACGCGCCGGAGAACATTCCCAGTCCCTTCTTCACGTCGTCCGGGGTGGCGCCGACGTAAACCGAAGCCGCCGCAGCCGCCAGCGCGTTGAGGACATTGTGCTCTCCCGGCACCTTGAGCGCGATATCGGTCAGCTTCTCCCCGTGACGCATGAGATCAAAGCTCCAGAAGCCGCCGCTCGCCTGCCGCACATTGACCGCGTAATAATCGTTCTTGGGGTCAAGTCCGAACGTGATGATTTTTGCCTTGGTGGTGTCCAGCGCCTTCATGGTGTTCTCGTCGTCGCCGTTAGCGATGACAACGCCGGTGGTCTGGTCGGCGAACTGACGGAAGGAGGCGATGATATTGTCCAGCGTGCCGAAATAATCGAGGTGATCCGCGTCGATATTGAGGATGACCGCGACCTCCGGGGTAATCTGGAGGAAGGTGTCCACGAATTCGCAGGCCTCGCACACCATGCGGTCGCTCCTGCCGGCTCTGCCGTAGCCCTCGATGAGTGCCAGCTTGCCGCCGATGACAACCGTCGGGTCGAGCTGGCCCGCCATGAGAATGGTCGTGACCATCGAAGTGGTCGTGGTCTTGCCGTGGGTGCCGGAGATGGCGATGTCGCGCTTGTATCTGCGGCAGACCGCGCCCAGCAGCACCGAACGTTCAATGGTGGGAATGCCGGATGCCATCGCGGCAACCAGCTCCGGATTGTCCCTGGCGATGGCGGCCGAATAGACCACCAGCTCCGCGCCCTCGATATTCGCGGCGCGCTGGCCGATATCCACCCGGATGCCGAAGGAGCGCAGGCGCTTCACGGTATCGGAATTGTCGTCCACGTCGGAGCCTGTAATCAGTTTGCCGTCGCCCCTGAGAATGTCTACCAGCGGGCACATTCCGGAGCCGCCAATGCCGATGAAATGCACATGATGAACCGTGTTCAAAAGCTCGTCGTATTCTCTGATAACCTTGCTTCTCATAGATATCATATCCTTCTGTGAATTGTTTTTTTCCGTAATCCATGGTTTTTTATTCCATAAGAATTATTTTACCACCTTTTTGCCCGCCTGTAAAGTGCAAAGGACAGAAATTCATAAATATTCGGCATATCGGAATGACCAGGCTGCCATCGAACCGCTAGTAGCGGCCGGATTTTGCCTTGCGGACTGCCAGAATGACCGTGCTGAGCATGATCGCCGGGATCGAGAGAAGATACCAGTACGCCCAGTATTCAGGGCAAATCTGCCCCATGACATTGAGGTATTTGTCGGAATAATCCCACACCATCATATGCAGCCTGACGTTGAGAAGCCACCCGGCGGCGAATTCCACGCCCGTAATGCAGAAGCTGCTCAGGCTACACCGGCTGAGAAGGTCGAGATGGGCGAAATGCTCGTTGCACAGATGAATGAGCAGCAGGCAGGCTCCGCCCGTGACCGCCATTGTCCAGTGCGTCCTTCCGCGCCACAGGATTTCAATCAGGCTGTAAAGAAAGGCTCCCACAAGGAAAACAGCCGCGTATTCCTTTTTGTTTTTCATTGATCATCTTTCCCTTCCATAATTGAATCGCGCTTCAAGTGTGGAGTTGTGGGGCGGCGGATGCCGCTGAAAATATAACGCTCACGTTCGCCCGCTTTAATGATAAAATAGTTTTCATCATCAAATCTTAGAGCCTGTTCAGTATCTTCGCGTGTGCGTACCGCGCCGTCAGATTTTTCGCCAGATGAAGCCAAAACCGCAGGCAATACTTTGTGTATTAACGAGGATTTTGGCAAAATATGG
>CADCON010000220.1 GCA_902803035.1 uncultured Ruminococcus sp. | reverse complement strand
CCATGATGAGGGTCAATTGGGCGACCACCGATTCAAAGACCCCCACCACGCCTGAAACGGCGATGCCAAGACCCAGCAGCACGATGAGCCACGGAAGGCGTTTCTTCATGCTGTCGAGAAGCGGCTCATTGAGGTCTTCCTCCGCGATAAGACCTGCCAGACGGGCGTAGTCCTCGCCCATTTCATCGTCCACGAATTCAATGACGCTCTGGGCGGTGATGACGCCAAGCAGACGGTTGCCGTTGTCCAGCACCGGGACGAAATCCTCCCCGTAGTCCTTGAGCTTTTCGATACACTCGTCAATCGGCTCGTTGGCGTAGACGTAGGGGAAGGAGGTGGTTACCAGCGATTCCAGACTTTCGGAGCTGTCGGCGGTGATCAGATCCTTCAGGTCAATCGCGCCGTAGAATTCGCTGTTTTCCTCCACCACAAAGAGCGTGGAGATATTGTCGTTTTCCTTCGCCTGACGGATCAGCTCCTTCATCGCCTCCTTGATGGAGAGGTTCTCGCGGATGCAGATGAAATTGGTGGTCATGCGGCTGCCGATCTCGTCGTCGTCGAACGAGGCGATGAGCCGGATGTCGTCTCTGATTTCAGGCTTGAGAAGCTCGATGATGAGCGCGCGCTTTTCTTTGTCGATGGCGTGAAGAATGTCCGCCGCGGTGTCGGTTTCCAGCTCGGAAATGACGCCCGCCGCCTTCTGGATGTCCATTTCGTCCAGGTATTCTCCCGCCAGGTCCTCGTCGATGTACTCGAAGATGTCGGCGAGCATATCGACCCTGCACACGCGGCAGAGCTTCTTGCGCTCCGCCTGCGTGAGATTTTCCATCGCGCCGGCGATGTCGTTGCCGTGGTAATCCTCCAGACGGCTCTGCATGACGCGCGGGGAAAGATTGCCCTTGACGATGGCGATGATCTCGTCCTCGTAATTGGGCTTGGAAGCGACCGCCTGCCCGGCGGCTTCGGCTTCCCGGATTTCATTGATTTCTTCTGTCATTCTGTCTGCTCACTCCGTTTCCATATGATGCGCATGAATACGCCAACAGCAACGGACAAATGCAAGCGCGGCGGCCGGATGTGCCTGAACGCGGCGGCCGTCAAAAAATCCCCTGCGGACATTCGTCAGGCAAGGGTGACAAAATACACGGGCAGACAAGGCGGGAGGCAAAGCGATTCCGCCGGCGCTGCCGCCTCGTGTGGAGGCTCGGATTTTGTCAGATTGTCACATTTGCCACCGCAACTATCGCCGTTTGAATTGGTCACTTTACTCACCTCGCCGGATACTATCAAAGAATTTCCGCCGCAAAAAGCCTTTCAGCCCCGCAGCATAACAATTATAACACACATCGTTCGTCATGTCAATTCGCTGCGGCGGCATGAGCGAAAAAAACTTCATGGAATTGGGTTTCATTGGTTGACTTTAATGCTGTGTGTGATATAATTATTATGAAGTAGTTTGCGGAAACGTTGAACTGACGGCGACGTCTTTTTTCCGGCGTAGCCCTATCTGTTGAAAAAAACGGAGGACAATCTGATATGATAATTCATGTGATCGGCACGGTGAACGGTGAGGTCAACGAGGGAATGCGTAACATCGCAACGCATATTTCCCGCGCGTTTGAGAAGGAGCATACCGTCATCTATTCGGGCTTAAGACAGCTTCCCAAGATCGTTTTTGACTCCAAGAAGGCGGACGTCACCTTCATTTTCGCGTGGGCGGACAAGAGAATCTACGACCTCGTCAAGGCCGTGTCGGTGATCTGCCCCGCCGTCTGGGTGGTGCTGGTGCAGAAGCCGTCGTATGAATTCCTCGCCCTCGCCGCCGAAAATCCCCTGCAGTGCGGCTATCTGTATATGTTCGACGAGGATGTCAAGGGACTGACAGTGGCCGAGGGCAGGGCTGTCAGACGATTCTCCGTGGGAATCAATGCCGAAAAATTCACCCCTCCCGCCCAGGCGGACACCCGCGCGCTGAAGGAAAAGTACGGCTTCGACCCGGATCGTCCCCTGGTGATGCACGTCGGGCATTGCTCCGGCGGCAGGGGATTGGAAGACTTCCTGAAAATCCGGGGCGCGCAGCGGCTGATCATTGCCAGCGGAATGTTTGAGGACGAGGGCCTTGTCAAGGCGCTGGAGGACGACGGGGTCACCATTATGTCGGGCTATCTGGAGAACGTCGAGGAGATATTCCAGATGTCGGACGCCTATCTCTTCCCGACGCGCTCGTCCGCGAATGTGATCAGCATTCCGCTGTCGGTCATGGAGGCGCTTGCCTGCGGGGTGCCGGTGATTGGCTACCGCTCGTTCGGCAATCTCAACGCCATTGGCTGCGAGGAGGGCGCGGTGACGCTGATCGACGCCGCCGACGAAATCGACGAAGTCCTTCCGCAGGTGACCGGCCGGAAATCGGACCGCTCCATGCTCCGGAATACCGGCACATGGGACGATTCGGCAGCCGGCATTCTCCGCAGCATCGCCGGGGAAGATTCAATGCCTACATACGCACGGTCATGATCGGGACGCGGCGATGTGATTTCGCCGGCGTGATCGATGATGGTTCTGCCCACGGGCTTCGGAAGGAGTGCAACGGATATGAAAAGAAGCCGGAAATCCGATAAGGCACAGGAGATGCTTGTACGCATGGAAAAATGGCGTTCCTCCTGCCCTTCAGCCGCGGAAGAGATGGAAAGATTATTGAGCGATTGGCTTTGGCGGGATGACGATGATGAAGCGTTTGATGAATTTATGCTGGAGCGAATCAACCAAAGATTCAGCGCGATGGAGAATGTGATGGCCTGTGTCTACGGGCCGCCGGAGGTATTCGGGATTTCTCTTCCGCTGGAAGACGGATCCGCGGCGGAGGAATTTGATCCCCTGTGCAACCAGGAGGTCTGCGATTACGGACCGCCGGAGGTAGCGGGGGTTGAAGAAGCGTGCGCGGGGGAAGAAGCGGACGCAGACACCGTGACGGAGGAATTTGATCCCCCGCACAACTTTGTGCCCTGTGTCTACGGGCCGCCGGAGGTGTTCGGAATGCAAATGCCACCGGTATTTGTGCCGGAGGACAACTGCGAGCCGGACGTCTACGGCCCGCCGCAGCCCTATGAGGATCCGGAGGAATAGCGCGTACACGCGGAGAGGAAGGCGATAAGGGTGAAGAAGAGCAGAATTCTGGCGGCGGCGATGGCGTCCATCGCCCTGTCCGGCACGCTCGGCTCGTGCAGCTTCCTGCCCGGCGGGAACTGCCAGCCGAATGTCTACGGCCCGCCGCCCGCCTATGACGAAGGCGCGGAGAGCGCGGCGTCTGGCGGATATGATCCCGAAGAAAACATCGAGCCGGACGTCTACGGCCCGCCGGAGATGATGGAAGACGGGGCGGACAATTGAGGCATTCTCCGCCGGAAGGGAAATGCCGCCCCGGAAGACCCGCCGCGGCTGACGGGGCTGTGAATGCCCGCTTCCGCAGACGGTTCGGTTACACGCAGGACAGGAATGTCCGGGAAGGAGAATTATCATGAAAAAAAGCAGAATGATCGCCGTGGCGATGGCGTCCATCGCGTTGACCGGCGCGCTTGCCTCCTGCGGGGAGGAAGAGGAATTCGGCGGTGAAGACAACGTCAACGTCTGCGTTTACGGCCCGCCGCCATCCTATTATGACGACAGTTCCCAAGCGGAGCAGGACGGGCAGGAGCTGTTTGCAACCAGCTCGGCGCCGTCGCAGCAGGATGCTTCACAGGGTGAATGACGGATGAACGCGCGTGAAGTAAAAAAAGAGCATATGCGGCAGCTTGCGGCGTATCGCAGGAGCATTCTTGCCGCGCCGCCGCTGCGGAATCTCTTTCTGGAGCTGACGCTGCGCTGCAATGAACGCTGCGTCCACTGCGGCAGTCGCTGCGGGGAGCACGACAGGGTGCGGGAGCTTTCCGCGGCGCAGTACAGAACCATTCTCGACGATGTGAAGCGGGATTTCGGCGTGCGGAACATTGAATTGGATATCACCGGCGGCGAGCCGCTGCTGCGGAAGGATTTCTATGAAATCATGGGCTATGCCCATTCTTTGGGATTCCGCTGGGGAATGACCAGTAACGCCACCCTGATCGACGATGAAGCCGCCCGCCGGCTGTATGAATGCGGCATGAAGACCATTTCGGTCAGCATCGACGGGCTGGAGGCCACCCATGACGCGCTTCGCGGCGTGAAGGGCGCGTTTGCGGGGGCGATGCGGGGCATTGACGCCCTGATCCGCCACGGGGGATTCCAGCACATTCAGGTGACCACGGTGGTCAATCACCGCAATTACGACGAGCTTCCCGCTTTGTTTGAGATGATGCGGGAGAGCGACGTCGATTCGTGGCGCGTCATCAACATCGAACCCATCGGCAGGGCGCTTGACGTGCCGGATCTCATGCTCACCGACGACGAATACCGGGGGATGTTTGCCTTCATCCGCGAAAAGCGCATGGAGGGCTATCCCGTAACCTACGGCTGCAGTCATTATCTGGGCCCGGATCTCGAGCGGCAGGTCCGCAAGTGGTATTTCCTCTGCAATGCCGGACTCTATACCGCCAGTATCGCTTCCAACGGCGACATTCTCGCCTGCCTGGATATCGAGCGCCGCCCGGAGCTGGTGCAGGGCAATATCCTGCGCGACAGCCTGAAGGACGTCTGGACGCGCGGCTTCGGCGTATTCCGGCGAGATCTCGGCGACCTCAGCGGGAAATGCCGCGAGTGCGACAGTCTGGAATTCTGCCACGGCGGCGCGCATCACAGTTGGGATTACGACAGGAATGAGCAGAGAGTGTGCTTCAGAGGCATTCTTTTCTGATGTAAAGGAGATAACCGTATTGAGGGGCGAAAAACTTTTTAAAAATACGCTGGTAGGGGTGCTTTCTCAGGCCGTCTCCGCGTTGACCGGCGCGATTGTCCAGCTTGTCTTCATCAAGTTCATGATCAAGGAATACCTGGGCGCGAAGAGCCTTTTCTCCAATATCCTGGAATTCCTTTCACTCGCGGAGCTGGGCATCGGTCTGGTGCTGGTGTACAGTATGTACCAGCCGCTCGCGGAGAAGAGCGAGCGCAAGCTGATTGCGCTGACGCAGTTTTACCGGAAGGCTTACCGGCTGATTGCGGCAATGGTTTTCGGGTCGGGGCTTTGTCTGATGCCCTTTTTGTCCTTCTTCATCGAGGACATGGATCAGGTTCCCCACGCGCGGCTGATTTTCTTTCTGTATCTTGTCAGCTCCGCGTCGTCCTATTTCTTTGTCTACAAGCAATCCATTCTCAACGCCGATCAGCGGATTTACATTGTCCATCTGTTCAGCACGGTGTTTTCCATCGTGCAATGCGTGCTTCAGATATTGGTGCTGGTGAGCGGCAGTCCCTACCGGTTCTATTATTATCTCATCGTGCAGACGGTGTTGGGTGTTTTCAAGAATTTCCTCCTCACGCGGAAAGCGTCAAAGCTGTATCCCTTCCTCAACAGCAGGGAGAAGATTCCTTTGACCAAGGAGGAAAAGACAGCCATCTACAAGAATGTCTTCGCCATGTTCAATCACCGCGTGGGAGCGGTGGTGCTGGGATCGACCGACAACCTGCTGATCTCCAAATTCATCGGGATCATCTACTGCGGAATCTACGGGAATTTCAAGATGATCGTCAATCTGATGAATGCCTTTGTGGGGCAGTTCTTCAACGCGATGCTCTCCAGCGTGGGCAATATGAACGCGCTCGAATCGAAGGATACGGTCTACAAGACCTTCAAATACCTGCATTTTCTCAGCTTCTGGATGGACACCTTCTGCACGGTGGCGTTCATCGAGCTGGCTAATCCCGTATTGATGATGGCGTTGACGGTGATGGGCGTGCAGGATGTGCAGTCCTACAGCTTTACCTTCCCGACGATTCTCATGATCGGGCTGAATTTCTACATGATCGGCATCCGCAAGGTGCCTTTGACCTTCAAGGAGGCAATGGGGCTTCTGTGGAACGACCGCTACAAGCCGATTGTGGAGGCGGTCATCAATGTGGTGATTTCCGTCGCGGCAATTCAGATGATGGGCATTGCCGGCATCTTCTTCGGCACGATTTTCAGCATGATGGTCACCTCGCTCTGGGTGGAGCCGCTGGTGCTGTTCCGCCACGGGCTGAAGCGTTCGATGAAGGAATTCTGGGCGAAGGAAGCGGTGTATCTGTCCTTTTCCGGGGCGATGATCGCACTGACGCATTGGGCGGATCTGCAGCTGCATCTCACCGGCTGGGCGGAAATTCTGGCGAAGCTGGGCGTCTGCCTGCTTCTGCCGAACGCGGTGACGGCCGTGTGCTTCTGCCGTATGAAGGAATTCGGCGATCTCTTTGCCGCGCTCAGGCACATTGTCTTTAAAAAGAAAACCACCCCGCGCGCTGTGGAAGCCGCGGAGGGGCGGTAGATTGAAAAGAAGCAAAAGAGCATAGCGCGGCGATCACAAGCGGGTCTTTTTCCTTTCAATCTGCAAATTACACATTCAAAGGACTCAATTATAATATGGCAAACGAATCAAGGGCATTCAGAATGCCGCAAAACATGACTTTGCAGGATATCGTTAAATCTGTCGAGAACTTCCTTAACGTGGAAAAGTCGATGGAAACGCAGTCCTCGCCGACAACCGACGGATTTGTGCTGCAGGCAAGCCAGCCCAAGGACGCGTGGAGAACGATTTCCGGCACCCGCCTGGCTATTACGGTGCATTTTATGCTGACGAGCGATGTGCTTAATGTGACAATCGGCGAGGGTCAGTGGTCGGATAAGATCGGCGCCGGCGCGATCGGCTGGTTTGTCGCGTGGCCGCT
>CADCON010000219.1 GCA_902803035.1 uncultured Ruminococcus sp. | reverse complement strand
GGTCAGTTCGTC
Organism: uncultured Ruminococcus sp.; assembly: GCA_902803035.1. Classification (GTDB taxonomy): domain Bacteria; phylum Bacillota; class Clostridia; order Oscillospirales; family Acutalibacteraceae; genus RUG762. Next base: position 20,578 of record CADCON010000219.1, on the reverse strand, counting down.
ATTGTTCTTCCCCTCAAAATCCCCGAAATCGCATTCCCGCAGACCGTTGACGACAACCGGCTTCATTCCGGGGTAAATCAGTCCGGCCGTCTGAAGGCATCGCTTCATGGGACTGCAGAAGAGAATGTCGGCTTCGGGATATTTCATGGAAGACAGCGCGTCCGCCCCTTCCTGACAAAGCGGTTGGTCGGTGCGGCAGCCAATGAATCTTCTCTCGCGGTTGCCTTCCGTCATGCCGTGGCGTATCAGAATAATTGTTTTCATTTCAGCTTCACCCCGCATCCGCAGATTACCCGGTCAACGCTCTCCGCGCGCGAAGCGAGAAAGCAGCCCGCTCTCCCCACCAATTCGCGCCACTCCCGTTCAGAGCGTTCCACAGGAACAATGCCGCACCCGACTTCATCCATGATAATGATGATACCGGGGTTTTCCGCAATGATCGTGGAGAGAATTACTTCCAAATCGTGAATCGTCTTGCATTGGTTTTTGATAAATAGGTGGAAATTCCTGACGCATTTCAGTTGCCGGAACCCGTCAGGTTTCAATTCCGCGCAGTCGATGATCTCTTCGGGCAACACGCCGTATTTTTCCTGGCAGAAAAGCTCCTTGCCCTCAAAGGCTCCCCCAATAATGAATCTCATACCAGCACACCTCTGATCAGACAGGACGCCACAGCGCAGGCCATTCCAGATATCTCGCTAATCTGAAGGAAAAATCCCGCAAGGTCGCCTGTGATTCCTCCGAATTTTTTATATGAAAAGTGCCTGAACCACGCCATTGAAGCGGTCATTCCCGCCAGAGCCGCCGCTCCGGCGGTCTGGTCGGCAATCATCGCGGCGGCGGATGAAACGGCAATGAAAAGCAGCTCACAGATAATCGTGACATTCCGGTGAGCGGGCTTGACGAATTGCTGCAGCGAACCCCCGCTTCTGGCGGACCGGAATGTGACGGCGCACAGGCCGCTCATCGCCCTTGACGTGACAAAGCACAGCGAACAGACGATCATCAGGGAGCCGCTTTTAACCTGTGAAAACAATCCGGCCTGAAGGAGCAGATAGACCGCCGCCCTGATGACCGCGAATGAACCGATATGCGGATCGCTCATAATTTCCAGCCTTCTTTCCCTTGAGGAACAGGAGGCGAGGGCGTCGCAGACGTCGCAGAAGCCGTCAAGATGAATACCGCCCGTGACGGCAACAGGAATGGCGACACATACGGCGGCAAAGAGCCATTCGCCTGCTCCGAGCAGGACGCAGGATTTCCGCCACGCCACCAGAAGTCCCGCAATCACCGCCCCGCACAGCGGAAAAAAGCAGAGCGAATATCGGCGGTTTTCCTCTTTCCATTCCACAGAAGGCATAGGAATACGTGTATACATGAGAAACGCCGAGATAAATGATTTTACAACAGACATTCCGGAAGTCCTCCCTTCAGCGGAACAGGAATGCCGCAGACCGATTCGATCACGCAATCGGACATTCCGGCGAGCGCGGAATGTATGACGCCCATATTCCGCATATAGCTCGCGGTTTCCGGCGGGTAGTCAATGCCGTCGCAGTCAACCTGATTGGTGATGATCACGAGAAGTTCCGCCTTTTCAGCCAGATGCGCGATGCCTCTGATGATTTCGCCGCAGGGGTCGGGGGAATGCGCGACGAACATTTCATTGGCGCAGAGATTGCCGACACATTCCAGCATCGCGCCGCATCCTTCGGGCAATGCCAGCCCGCCGGGAGCGGTGTACCGTTCAATGGTTTCAAAGCCCTTTCCCTCGCGCATTTTCCGATGGCGGTCGATAATCGCCCCGGCTTCCCCGCCGTATGGCATCATGGTGGCAATGTAAAATTTCCTGCCCCGGAAAGCGGAGAGAATCCTCTCCCCGATGCCCGATTTGCCGCACTTGCTGCCGCCCGTGATGAGAATTGTCATTGCAGCTCCACATACCTTTCCATCGGCAGATTGTCGAACCGGTGAGACGAATTGTACACCGCCAGCGCGCCGTCAAGCAGCGGCAGGAGAAACAGCCCGCCCGTGCCTTCGCCCAGACAAAGCTCCGCCGTGATCAGCGGCTTCATGCCGAGATGACGCAGAAGCAGGCTTCCCGCCGGCTCCCTTGACACATGGGAACAGAGTATGAAGTCTCTTACGGGCGGACAGATTCCGCAGGCAATCGCCGCGGCGACAGCCGAAATGAAGCCGTCCACTACGACCGGCACGCGGTAGACTGCCCCTCCGAGATACAGCCCCGTCATTCCGGCAATATCCAGACCTCCCAGCTTCGCAAGCAGCTCCAGTGGATTATTTTTGTCAGGACGGTTGACGTGAATCGCCCTTTTGATCGCGTTGATTTTGCGCCTGAGTCCTTCGCTGTCAAGCCCCGCTCCTCTTCCGGTGACTTCCTCCGGCGGAAGCCCCAGCAGCACGGAGGCAATCGCGCTGGAGGTGGTGGTGTTCCCAATGCCCATTTCACCCGTAAGGATGATGTCGTAACGCTTTTCGCTCAAATCCTTTACCGCGTCCATTCCCGCCGCGATGGCCCGCTCCGCGTCTTCCATACTCATGGCGGGGCCTTCAGCGATGTCGCCTGTGCCGCTCCGGATGCGCCGTGAAAGCAGCCCGGTAGCCTCGATTCCTTCTTTCATGCCGATATCCACCGGAAAAACCGCAGCGCGGAATTGATCGGCAATGAGATTGACATTGGAGGTTCCGGCGGCTATGGCGCGGGCGACAATGCCGGTGACCTCGCTTCCGGTCTGTGTGACGCCCTCGCGGACAACGCCGTTATCGGCGCACATGACCACAACTCCCCTTCTGTCGAGCCGGAAGTGGGGATCGGATCGGATGCCGGCTATCCGGATGACCGCTTCCTCCAGCAGTCCCAGACTGCCGAGGGGCTTTGCGATGCCGTTCCATTTTCCGCGCGCTAGCTCCATTGCTTCGGCGTCGGGAGGTGTGATTGAATTCATTCGTTTCATGGATGCTCTTCCTTATACTGTCTGCATTTTTCCGCAAAATTGAATGCCATGCGCGGATCGGCGCAAAGATATAGGTGTGGAAATCCCGCGTACAACGTGGGCGAATAATACGCGCAGGGGTATTGCGCGCCGCTGCTTGCCTTCCGGGCGGTCAATCCGCTTCCGGGCGCCGTACTGTCCCAATAGTGGAATTCATGCGCCGGAATTGTCTGACCGGCTGACCCGAAAAGCCCTTCCCGGCAGGATGTGAGGGTGATGTAACCGAAACGCTGCAGCTTCGGCGTCCGGAACGCCTTTCCCGGAACGGCTCCGACAACCGGGTAAAACACGCCGTCTTCCCCTTGCAGTTCTTCATGCAGATACATGAATCCGCCGCACTCGGCGATCGTGGGAATGCCCTGTGCCATTCTTTTTTTGATATCACTCAGCAGCGGCGTATTGCGGCTGAGTTGTTCCGCGTAAATCTCCGGATATCCTCCGCCGAGAAGAAGTCCCGCCGCGCCGTCCGGCAAAGAAGCGTCACTCAACGGCGAGAATTCCACAGGCTCACAGCCCTCGTCGCGCAGCAGGTCAAGGCATTCGCTGTAATAGAAGCAGAAGGCGTTATCCTTTGCCACGGCAACGCGGAAATGGCCTTTCGGAATGGACCTTGTTTCCCGTTGAGGGGAAAAAGAGCCGCCGCATCGCGTTTCTTCCAGAATGCGGTCCAGCAGGATATGTTTCTCCGCAAGCTCTCCCAGGCGGGCCGTCTTCTGCTTCAGATCGGCTATTTCCGCCGCTGTCACCAGACCAAGACGCCGGCTTTCCAACGCGCATTCCGGCGCGACCGGAAGCCTTCCGAAATAAGACACATTCATCTCGCGGCAGAGCGACATGGCAAGCTCAATCAGGCTTTCCGGCAGACGGTTGAAGATCACCCCGATGATGCTGTTCGGTTGGCGGTATTGCAAATATCCCTGCATGACCGCTCCCAAAGAATCGCTCATTCCCTTGCAGTCGATAACGAGAATGACAGGCGTTCCGGTTTCACACGCAAGCTGATGAGAGGACGCCGCGCCGTTTATTCCGTCGTAGAATCCCATAACGCCTTCTATCACATTGACTTCACGCGAATACTTTCTCAGCAGGCTGTCTATCGTGGAGGGAGTGCAGAAGAATCTGTCGAGGTTGTGCGAATCCACACCTATGATCATGCTGTGGAACATGGGGTCTATGTAATCCGGCCCGCATTTGAACGAAGCCGTGTCACAGCCTCTTGCGGCCAGCGCCTGAAGCACCGCGCAGGTGACGGTTGTTTTGCCGCATCCGCTGCGTGTGCCTGCTATCATCCATCTGTTCATGATAATGTCGTATTCCTCTTGATAATGTAGATCGGGTTTTCCGCCGCAAGCATGGTATGCGTGCCGACTCTGCGGGTTCTTGTGACAGATAACTGCGTGATTTCAGGTTCGGAGCCAAGCTCCCTGAAAAGCTCGCTGCATTGGGCGAGCGTTTCCAGAGAAACGGCTGTCACCACCATTCTGACGTCCGGATTTTTACTTGCCGCAGCTTTCACAATATCGCCCAGATGCCCTCCCGAACCTCCGATAAATACGCAGTCTGGAACGGGCAGGCTATCGGAAAGCTCCTGTGCCGCGCCGGCGATGATGTCGATGTTGTCGCAGCCGAATTGAATCCTGTTGCGCTTGGTCAGAGAGATAGCTTCGGGATTTCTGTCCACGGCTGTCACCCTTCCGGCGGGACAGCGGAACGCCATTTCGATGGCGACCGAACCGGTGCCGCAGCCGATGTCCCAGCAGGAATCGTCCTCGCGGATAGCCAGCTTCGCAACGCAGAGTCCGCGCACCTCCGCCTTGGTCATCGGAACATTTCCGCGAATGAACCGCGCGTCGTCAATGCAGGAGGGAATCAACCGCTCGTAATGCTCATTTATCGTGATCATGGCGCATAAATTGGCGGCGCAGTAATCCCTGAAGCTGTCAGCGGTTCCGGAGGATATTTTCTCGTCCTCCGACGCGAGATTTTCGCCAATGAATACCTGCACATTTCCCATGCCGTATTCGCAGAGCCTGCGGCATATCTGCGACGGGTCGGTTTTTCCTCCGAGCAGGAAGAAAACCTTCCGGCAGGAACGCACATTCCGCACAACCGGCGCATCGGCTCCGTGAAGGCTGATCAATTTCATGTCGGACCATGTCAGACCCAGCCGGGAACAAAAGTAGACCGGCGTAGAGATGCCGCAAATCAGCTTCGGCGCATATGCCTTCAGGAGCGGGAGAAGAGAACCTGCCGCGCTGTAAAACCCGCAGTCGCCCGACACCAGCACGGCGATTTTCTCATATCCGCTTTCTTCAACGAGCCGCGCCGTTTTCTCGCTGATAAAACTTTCGATGGCGGGCTTCCCGGTATGCGCGAATGGAAGGAGCATTCTTCCAGCGCCGATCAGAAGCTGCGCTTCGTCAATGGCGGCCGCCGCTTCACGCGTAAGGGTCTTGTCGCCGTCCATTCCTATGCCTACAATGGTTACCTGCTTATTCATGCCCCGCCTCCTTCAATAATTCCTGTTTCGCCTGTTCCAGCGAAATGCCGCTTTCGCCGGGACGTCGGATCATCAGCAGCTCCGCGCCGCAGATTTCGGCGGCCTTCCGCTTTTCGTCAAATCCGCCGGCGTTTCCGCTCTGCTTGGTGACCAGAAACGCCGCCTTGTAATGCCGGAGCTGACGGATATTCTCTGATAATGAAAAGGGGCCCTTCTGCGCGATGATCATTTCCTCCCGGAAACCAAGCGATGTGCATTTTGCGATGATCTCCTCAGACGGCAGCACCCGCACGGCACATCTTTCGCTGAAGCGGACAACATTCCGGTACAAATGCAGCTCCTTGCTGCCTGTGGTGATCAGAATCCTTCCCTCCCTGTGAAGATTCAGATAGTCAGTCACCGAGGGAATACCGTCAAATTCTCTGCCGCAGCCTCCGCAGTCGTTTTCCTCCCGCAGAACACGGAAATATCTCACACCGCAATGCCTGCAGGCTTCGGCGATATTCCTGCTGGCCTCAACCGCAAAGGGATGGGTCGCGTCAAACACCGCGCGGACGGCGTGAGCTTCAATGAACCGGATGATGTCCGTCTGATCCTTTCGCCCGGTGACGACCTCCACCCATTCCGAGCGTTCGACCAGCGAGCCGCCGTATTCCGTCGCGGTGCTGACCGTGACGGGAACGGCATGGCGATGGCAGAATTCCGCAAGCAGCCGGCCCTCGGTGGTTCCGCCGAAAATCAGAATCTTTGGCTCAGTCCCTGTCATGCCGGTAACCTCTGGGCGTGACCATTCTGCCATTGATGATTTTTGTTTCGCTGTTTCCGATGAAAACCGTCGTAAACATATCGACTTTCGCATTCTTTAATTCTTCAAGCGTCAGAAGAACGCTTTCCGTGTCTTCTCTCCCGATATTTCTGACATAGCCGCAGACGGTCGTGGGCGATTGGTGGCGGAGAATGATTTCGCAGGCTTTTCTCAGATAGCCGCTCCGATTTCTGGAGGAGGGATTGTATAGCACGATTGAAAAATCCGCCATAGCAGCGCATTCAAGCCTTTTTAAGATGGTTTCCATCGGAGTGAGAAGATCGGACAGGCTGATGACGGCAAAATCATGGGTCAGCGGCGATCCGAGCACCGCCCCGCCGCTGAATGCCGCCGAAACGCCGGGAATGATCTCGATATCCACGGCGGGATACGCCGGGGACAGCTCCAGCGCAAGCCCCGCCATGCCGTACAGCTGGCTGTCCCCGCTGCAGACAAGGCTGACGGTGATTCCTTCGGAGGCTCTTGCCAGCGCGTATTCCACGCGGTCACGTTCCTGACGCATTCCAGTGGCATAGACGGGTTTCTCAGGAAAGAATCGCTGAATGAGTCCGACATAAACCGAGTACCCCGCCACCAGCTCCGACGCGCCGATCGCGGCTTCCGCCTGAATGGTCATTCCGTCACGGTCTCCGGGACCGATCCCCACCACATAAAGCTTATTCATCCGCATCTCTCCCGAAATCAATGATAATATCCTGTTCCGCGGCGGCAAATGTCATTCCGCTGCCGGAAATCTTGGGAACGATAATCCTTCCGCCCATGGCCGCGCTTCGTTCGCACACATTGTCTACGCCGGTGTTTCGCAGAACAAAGGCGGAGCCTTCAAAGCTGCCCTCCGCCGTCCTGAGCCGCTCCGCCGTGAAGGTGCGGAGCGGAAGCTGATATTTGCGGCAGAAGGCAACAATCGCCGGTTCATTGCGCTTGATGTCGATGGTGTGCAGAGCGGTCACCCGGAAGAACGGTATGCCGTTCTCATTCAGTTTTTCCATAATGAAACGCTCGAACTGCTCGGAATCGACATTTTTTCTGCATCCCACGCCGATAATGACGTTTCTGGGAATAAGGTGAAGCGTGGTTCTGAACGGTGAAACCGCCGCGTCCGCTGAAATGCATATGCCTGTGTCACGCTGCCCGTCCGGGGTTATTTGAGGCGGCAGGTTGATATAGGCGTAGCCGCAGCGCAGGCCGACGGACTGTCCGTCGACAATGGAGGCGGCAACCTCCTTGGCGGCCGGCGGATTCACCATATGCAGACGATTGGCCGCGGCAAAGCAGTCGGGTGAAAATCTCCTTCCGGCGTCGGTGGCAGTGGTAATCACGGGAACCGCTCCGATGACGCCGGCAATCTTACCGGCCAGGGCATTCGCTCCGCCGAGGTGACCGGAGAGAAGCGACACCGCGAAATGACCCTGTTCATCGACAGCGATCACCGCCGGATCGGTAAACTTGGAGCGGATAGACGGCGCGATCATCCTGACGGCGATTCCGCAGGCGCAGAGATATACCAGCGCGTCATATTCCCCGAAAACCGAACAGCTGAGCGAGCGCAGCGATTCAAAAGGAATCTGATGGCCATCCGCGTATTTTGCCAGCGAATAGACCGTGACGCTGTGCTCCGGTAATCCCTCCGAAATGCCCGCCGCCAGCGCGTTTCCGTTCCTGGTAATGGCAATCAGCGCGATTTTCATTCCTTCGCCTTTCTGAATTCCGTTTCAAACGTCCTGTCGTAGAGTCTGGACAGCGAATAATCATCGCCCAGAAACCTTCCCACGCAGATAAGCGCGGTTTTGTGAATGCCGTACTTCTCCGCTTCCCCGGCAAGCTGACTGATACTGCATCGGCAAATGATTTCATCCTCCCAGCTTGCCTTGTAAACGATCGCCGCGGGGCAATCCGGAGAATAACCGCCTTCGATCAGCTCGGCGGAAAGCTCCCGCAGCATTCCCGCGCTGAGAAAAACGACCATTGTCGCCCCGTGCGCCGCCAGACTACGAATGCTTTCTCTCTCCGGAACAGGTGTGCGTCCCGCCATGCGCGTGATGATCACGGTCTGGGAAACGCCCGGCAGCGTGTATTCCGCTCTGAGAGCCGCCGCCGCCCCGCAGAAGGAGCTGACGCCCGGACAGATTTCATAGGGAATACGCAGATCGTCCAGCCGGTCCATCTGCTCGCGTATCGCCCCGAAAAGACAGGGGTCGCCGGTGTGGAGCCGCACTGTCATTCTGCCGCTCCTTTCGGCCTGTTCCATGACGCTCAGCACTTCATCAAGCGTCATGAACGCGCTGTTGTGAATTACGCAATCCTCGCGGGCGTAACGCAGAAGCACGGGATTTACAAGGGATCCCGCGTAGATGATCACATCCGCTTCACCCAGAAGTCTTGCGCCCCGCACCGTAATCAGATCCTCCGCGCCGCATCCCGCGCCTACAAAATTAACCATTGTATTCCTCCGATATCCTGCCGATCAGCTCTTCAGCGTTTCCTGTCATTCCGACAATCCCGTGTTGATAGGAGAACATGACCGCGCCGATTTTTGCGTTATCCCCGACCCTCGCGTCAAGGTAATACTGCGTTTTTTCCATGAGCTTTTCCATTGCCGGCTGCAGCATTCCCGCCTCATCCAGAATCGCAAGCGCCGCGTCAACGGTCACGCATTCCGGGATACGGCGCAGCAAAGCGGTATCCGCACCCGCAAGGACGCCGCAGGTGACCAGTACGTCCATTCTTCCGTCTGCGGAAGAGGAATGCGTATTCATGATGCCCGCGCCCAGCTTGACGAGCTTTCCGATGTGTCCTACAATGAGAATGCTTTCAAAGCCGAATTCCAGCGCGGCGTCGATTGCTTCCCCTATAAAATTGCTGCAGGTCACGCTTTTCCCCGACAGGGCGGGAATGCTCTCCGCGAGAAAGCTCCTTCCATAATTTCCGATGGTCAGAAGAAGACTCTTTCTGCCTTCCGCGCTTCTGATTCTTGTTTCAAGGCGCATGGTGTCAACGAGAGCCTTGCTGCTCATGGGCTCCACAATGCCTGTGGTGCCAATAATGGAAATGCCGCCCTCGATTCCCATTCTGGGATTGTAAGTCCGCGAGGCCAGCGAGGCTCCTTCCGGCGCGTAAATGATTACCCGCGCCCCACCATGGAAGCGGTGCGACATGAATATTTCATCCACCGCTCCGGCAATCATTTTTCTTGGGACGCTGTTGATGGCAGCCGCGCCCACCGGCTGATCCAGTCCTTCCACGGTGACCCTGCCTATTCCCTCCCCGCCCTCAACGGTTATGCCGGAGGGAACGGATTCGACCCTGGCAAATATCAGAATGCCGTCTGTCACGTCCGGATCATCTCCCCCGTCCTTTCGGACGGCACAGCTTGCCGCCTTCTGGTCAAACACGGCGTTTTCCACTTTCGCGTCAAAGAGAATGCCGGCGGGCGTCATCAGGCTGACGCTTCCGGTTTCCCGCTGCGTGACCAGCATCCATGCGGCGGCTTTCGCGGCGGCGGCCGCGCAGGAGCCGGTGGTGAATCCGCACCTCAGGCGGGAATTTCCACGGTAAATATAATAATCGCCCAACCCAATTCCCTCTCTTCAGCAGGATCTGTCGTAAAGCTGGTACAGAAGGGCATTGCATATCGCCGCGGCGACATTGCTTCCGCCCTTCCTTCCCTCTGCCACGATAAACGGAACACCGCTGCGAAGGATCAGCTCCTTCGACTGAACGACATTGACAAATCCCACCGGGACGCCAATGACCAGCGCGGGAGAAACCCTGCCTTCCCGTATCAGTTCGTAAAGCCTGACAAGCGCGGTGGGAGCGTTGCCCACGGCAAAAATGATTTTTTGTCCCGCCAGAACCTCCGCCGCGTGATCCATGGAAGCGACCGCCCTTGTGGTTCCGCTGCGGCGGGCCGCTTCGGTAATAGCCGGGTCAGCCATATAGCAGAACGCCTGACAGCCGAGGGCATTGACCGCCGGCTTGCTGATGCCGGCCAATGCCATCCGGGTGTCGGTGACGATAACCGCCCCTTCCTTCAGGGCATTCAATCCGCTTTCCACCGCGCCGGACGAAAATCGCAGGGTGTGAAGGTACTCGAAATCCGCAGTGGTGTGAATGACCCTTTTGACAATCAGCTTCTGTTCCGGCGTAAACTGCGGCGCGTCGCCCATTTCGCTTTCAATGATCTCCATGCTCCTGCGCTCAATATCCGCGGGACGCACATTCTCCAGGCTGTCCAGAATGTTCATTTTCTCTTTTTCACGAGGACAACCGCCGCCGCAACGACCACAGCCGCCGCGCCGACGCCCGCCAGGACAATCAGCAGAATGACGCTGACTGAAGCGGTATCGCCACTGTCAGCCGCAAACACCTCTGGCGGGAGGGAGCCTGATTCAAAAACCAGCGTCCGGTCATACCAACGCTGCTTCCTGATGCTGAACGCCGCGCAGTCAATCTCCTTATCAAGGGCCTCCACCGGAACGGTATAGGTGTATTTTCCGTCGGCATTTTCCCTGAAAAGGATAAAATCGGCGGGGGCGGCGGCTTCCGCCTGCTGAGAAGTGCCCATATAAAGCTTCTCATATCCTTTGCCGCTGAGTGTCATTTCCGCCGTCATATCGCTTCCCGATACAACCAGCTCACATTCCACGATTCTGAACATGGAAGAGCTGGAAGTGACCTGAATCTTGTACCTTCCGGCATTCAGCGACTCAGCGTAAACCGGCGTCATGACGCCTTCCGACGACGCCAGGGCGGTCATGCCCGCGCAGCCGAAAGCCATTGTGACCACCAGAACCATAATGAAGAGTTTCCTTGCGAATTTCATTGCAACCGATCCTTTCCCGTATATCCGCGTAAAGAATAAACGGCATCTGCCGCGTAATGCATAGCGTATCGGCGGCAGATGCCGTTTCAATTAACTTAACTGCAGGGGGAGTTTTTTATTTCAGCGAATTGATGGCGTCTTCGACATGACGGACGTACATCTTCCGGACGCCCTCAATCTCGCCCATTCCTTTGAGGACGCATTCTACCTTGAATCCTTCCTTGGAGAGCTGCGATTTCCATGAATCGTCCTCGTCGCCCGCCATATCGTTATTGGCATGATCTCCGGCCACGACCATGAGCGGTTCGAGAACCACTTTCTTGTACTTGCCGTTCTGAAGCGACTGAATAACGTCATCCAGCGTGGGAGTTGCCTCCACCGTGCCTACGAAGTAATTGTCGGCTTTGCTGTCGGCCAATGCCCTCTGGAATCTGGCATAGGTGGCGTTGGATTCATGCTCCGTGCCGTGGCCCATGAAGACAATGGCGGTGTCCTTCTGATTGTAATCGGCGGTTTCATTGATAAGCGCCTGCGCAAGTTCAGCGTAATCCTCATCCGAGGTGAGCAGCGGCTTGCCGATGGCGAGCTTGTCAAACTTGTCGCTGTATTTCTCGACCGCGGCCACCACATCGTCGTATTCATAGCCGCTCATGACGTGCGTCGGCTGAACCACCAGCGTCCTGACATTGTCGGCCACCAGCCTGTCAAGCGCGCCTTCAATGTTGTCAATCTCCAGCCCGTCCCTTTCCTTCAGCTTGTCGATGATGATCTGACTGGTAAAGGCTCTGCGGACCTCATACCCGGAGAATTCCTTCTCGACCGCCTTTTCAATGGCGCCGATGGTCTTTTCCCTGCTGTCATTGTAGCTTGTACCGAAGCTGACCATGAGTATGACCGGTCTGGCTTCCTTCTTCTCCTCGCACCCGGTGAAAACCGGAAGAGCGCAGAGCATGGCCGCCGCAAGAACGGCAGCGAATACTTTTCTCAACATTTTACATCTTTCCTTTCGTTTTTTCTCAATATTCTTTGCAAAATCTGCAATTAAGTTACCCTGTCAATCCCCGGTGCGGGGAAAGTATTCGTCGTACAATCCGGGACGGATACCGAACAACTCGCAAATGACGTCTCTCCGGAATATTTCGTCCGGTGTGCCGCTTCTGAACACTTCGCCGTCCTTGACGCAGATCGTGTAATCGGATATTTTTTCGGCGAAATCAAGCTCATGCATCGAAACCAGCACGGCGGGATGTTTTTCCGCGGTCAGCCTTCTGAGGATTTCGAGAAAGGCGATTTTGTGGGAGATATCCAGATAAGAAGTCGGCTCGTCAAGAATCAGTATTTCCGGCTCCTGGCAGATAGCGCGGGCCAGCATGACCCGCTGCCGCTGTCCGTCGCTGATCTCGTTGAAATTCCGGTCGGCGTAATCGCTCATCCGCACGGTTCTGATCGCCTCTTCCACGGCTCTGCGGTCGTCGGCGGAGTGAATGCCCAAATGCCCCGTGTAGGGATAGCGTCCGGATTCCACCACATCGCGGCAGGTCATCATGTCAGGGTGAAGCCTGTCCGTCAGAAGCACCGCCATCCTTCTCGCCTTTTCTGCAGGCGGAAAGGACGTGTCCTCCCGTCCGTCGATCAGAATGACTCCGTGACGCTTTTTCAGAATGCCGCAGACCGTCCTGAGCAGGGTGGATTTTCCCGCCCCATTGGGGCCGATCAGCGTCATGATTTCTCCGGCGCGCAGACTGAAGCAGATATGCCGGATCAGTGGATTTTCATAACCCACGGCGAGATCTTCGGCTTTCAAAATAATATCGTCACTCAAAGCTCACCCTTCCTTCTTTTCATCATCACCGCAATGACGACCGGCGCGCCGCATATCGCCGTAACCGTGCTGATGCTCATTTCGGTGGGGGCAAAAGCGGTTCGCGCCGCCATATCGCACAGCATACAGAAGATGCTTCCGCCCAGGAAGCAGGCGGGAATCATGACGACAGGCCTTGACGAACGGAAAATCACCCTGATGATGTGCGGAACGGCAATTCCCACAAATGAAACAGGCCCCGCAAAGGCCGTGACGCAGGCGGAGAGCAATCCTGAAAGCAGAATCAGATACAGCCGCAGTCTTCTGACATTGACGCCCAGACTCTGCGCGTAGCCATCTCCGAGCTGGTAAGCGCTGATAGGCTTGGCCAGCAGGAAGGTGCAGAAGCAGGCGGGTATGGCGACGCAGGAAATGACGAGGACATTGCCGCCGGTCGTGCCGGAAAAGGTCCCCATTGACCAGTTGTGCAGATTGACAATATCGGAGTTGTCCGCGAAGGTCACGGCAAAATCCGTCACCGCCGAGCAGATGTAGCCTATCATGACGCCGCAGACCACGAGGAGCGACATCCGCTTGATCCTGCGGGAGACAATCAGAATGACGCCCAGGGTCATCATGGAGCCAATAAAAGCGGCAAGAATCATCACGCCGGAGCCGACGGCATGGCGTTGGCCGATCACCAGAATCATGATCAGCGCAACCGTCAGCTTCGCGCCGGAGGACACGCCCAGAACGAACGGCCCAGCGATGGGATTGCGGAAAAACGTCTGCAACAGGTATCCGGAAAGCGCCAGCGCGCCGCCGAGAATCAATGCCGCCAACGCGCGCGGAATCCTTATCCGCAACAGTATATCGGAATAGGTCTGTTGGGATCTGTCGCCCGCAAATACTATCCGAAGAGCCTTGTCAAACGGAATGGCCGCGCTTCCGGTGAAGACATTCATGGTCAGCGTAAGGAGCAGCAGTGTTCCCAGTACGGCGAAGCCTGTGATCAGGCGGGCATTTCCGGCGTCAGAACGCGGATTTCCCCATAATTTCAGATTCAATTTGCCCTCCCGCCCTTCAGCTTGTACAGATAGGCAGGCGGCTCGCTTTCCGCTTTTCCGCTGAAAACCTTGTGGAAATCGGAAATGATTTCTCCCGTTGCCATCGTATCCTGAAAAAGATCCTCGCTTGTCGCCCAGACATTGCCGCTTCTGACGGCCTTGAAATCGCCCAGAAAGCTGCTTTTGGCGATCAGGTCGTCGATGCTGTGAACGTCCTTGCCGATATTGTTGTTGTAGATAATAAAATCCGCGTCCTTGGCCGTGGCGTAGAACTTCTCCATCTCCATTTGCACGGCAGAGGTGCCGTTTCCGTTGTCAAGATGGCTGAAGACATTGCTGCCGCCCGCGAGTGTAATCATCTTGTTCACGTAATCTCCTGATTTTCGGGTGACCACCTGACCGGAGCTGCTGATGTAGAAGAATGCGACGGTCTTGCCTGTGGCGGGCTGATTGCCTATGCTCTCCAGCATTTCCACCTGCTTTTCAAATATCTCCCCTGCCAGCGCGGCCTGATCCATCAGCTCACCGTAGACCTTGATCCATTCGCAGCGTCCGAGCGGATGCGATTCATAGCTGGAATAGTCCACAAAGACGGTAATTCCCAGCTCTTCCAGCTTCTCCCTCACTTCGGGTGTGTGCAGAATCATGGTGGACTGCACCGAAAGCGTACAGCCTTCGGAAAGAAGCAGCTCATAATCCGGTTCACGGTATTTGCCCGCGTACAGCATTTCTCCGCTGTTCATCGCGTCCCTTGCGAACGCGATGTGCCAGTCCTCCGCTTTTGTGCCGGAAAACCGGATATTGCCGCCGCGTCCGAGGGCGTCAAACAGGGACATGGACGCGGTTGCCGCAAGATAAATCTTCTCGGCGGGCTTCCGGATGATCCGGATGTCACGGTCGAGCTTGCCTGAAGGAGTATAATTCTCCGGGACAATCAGATACTTCGCCCCGTCTGACGTCTGAATGAGCGAGCAGCCGCCCTCGTAGCGGTCAATGGAAAACTGATCCGCGTATTGCAGCTCTTCGCGCTCCGTGAAGGTCAGCCCCTCTATTTCAACCGGCTGACCGGTCATTCTGTTTTCACCGCTTCCGCAGGCATTGATCATAAGAAGCACGCCGGCCGACACGGTTATGATGAAACTCTTGAGAATCAATCCGGGCTTCATTCTGACTTTCTCCTTCTGAGCAGCAAGCCCGCGCCGGCAAGCAACGCGGCCGCGCCGAGCGACAGGATGAGGATAACCGATACCGGCGTTCCTCCTGCGGGTCGGGCGGTGGATGAATCGAAGCGGAGCGTGTAATCGATCATATGCGGACGGCTCATGGCGACGGTTTCCGCTGTGACGGGAATGTCCGCGTCCAGCGCCTCCACGTCAATGAGGAAGGTGGAATTGCCGGTGGTGTTCACCGGATAATATTCCTTTTCGCCGATTTTCATGTAATCATAATGCGGGCTGCTCCACTTGATTTCCGCCCGCATGGTTCCGTCCACGACCTCAAGACTGGCGGGAGATTCGACGGACGCGCGCCCGCTGCCGCCGCTGAGAGTGACGTCAATCGTATAGGATCCGTTTTCCAGCGTCAATTTTATCCCTCCGAAATAAAAAGGATGTGCCGTTTACCGTCACGGTAAAAGCACATCCTTACGCAGCCGATGAAATCCAAAAGACACACAAAACACGCATACGCCAATTTGCATCAGCGCACACGCCGCCGCGAAATGTCAGTTACTCGTGACTTCGCTAACCGATCAGCAGGCAGGTCTCCTGGCTTGTATATCATCGTGGTCCGACGTCTTCCCGGCATAACCAGTGACATCTTGTCGGAACGCTCCATAATTACAGTGACGAGTTCGCACAGGATTTGCACCTGTTTCCCTTTTCACCCGGTCCTCCCGCGCAAAGCGGTACACCGGACACCTGCTGTCGCTTTCAGTTTTTCCCCTTAATGATACCACTCATAATAAGAATTGTCAACATGAAAAGAAAGAAAAATGCCGGACGGCTTCTTCCGGAACAACGGAAGAGGCACATCCGGCGACGTTCTTGCTTTATTTTTTTCTGCTGATCAGCTTTCTTTTGAGCGTGCGGAGCTTTTTATAGATTCTGACGACGAAGAGACGGTTCAGCTTATCCAGCTCCCTGTTCAGGCGGGCGATTTCCTTGTCTTTTTTCTCGCAGTCTTTCTTCAACTGCCTGAATTCCTTGTCCTTCTTCTTCATCTCAATGAAACGGGAAAGGTAATGCTTCTCCCCCTTCTGCACTTTGATGAGAAGCTCGTCCCTGTCCTCGTCAAGCGTTACGGGATCGTCAATCAGCTCCTGCTTTACCCGCTCAAAATCAAATTCAGGCTCGCGCTGTGTTACCTTTGGAATGAAGCTGTCCATCAGTTCATACAGGAAATGATACAGCGTCATCATATACCTGCGGTCAGCGCAGTATCCGCTGTCGGACTCGATTTCTTCCAGCATTCTGACTACCGACGCGGCATGCCACTGGTCAAACGGGATGGCCCGCTCCGGATATCCAATATTCTGATAGAAAAACGGTATTTTGTCGTTCCACACCAGATCTACAGAAGGTACGTCGAGCGCGTAGGAAATGATCGAGGAATGCATCCGGATGGCCGCCACCGAAGAAAAACCGTAAATGGTTTCCACCAGCTCGCGTGTGGAATTGGGAATTCTGATTTTCTCCGGGGGAATGTCTTTTTCCCTGGCGAAGTAAAGAAGCGAATTGTTGTCAAGGAAACTGCCGTTAGTGTAGAAGACATATTCAATGCCCTGTTCCTCCAGCAGGTGTTTCATTTCCTTCATGTAAGCGATCTCATCGCCCAGCTTCCACGGCTTGTCATTGTCGGCAAACAGACCTCCGCGCACGACATTGATGCCGACCACGCGCTTCCCCTGCGGACGGCTGATTTTTCTGAGATGAGAATCATAGACATACCTTGACCAGACCGCCGGGTCGCACACCTGCACGATCTCATACCCGCATCCTTCCGAATACCGGCGGAAAAGCTCCGGATTCTCGCGGACTGAAACCGCGCGGAAGCATTTGCGCGAGAGCATTTCGCTGAGAAGATGTTCATTCTCCGGCGTTACTCCCATATTATTGACTCCGATGGACGACAGAACCACCGGCACGCTGTGCTCGTCGGCGATACGTATGATCTCATCCATAAAAGCGTAATTGTTCATGTAATTGATACCGAACATTCCGCCTCCGGCGAAAATGACAAGATCCGATGAACAGATCTGCTCCCTGTCAATGGCTTTATGAGGCATTTTGGCAAGCTCGACCGTCGCAAGGTCAACCCCCAGATTTCTCAGGACAGTGCGAAGGAGCTTTTCAAAACAGATTCTGATCAGATTGTCTCCGAAATTATCATCCACACACGATACGATTAATAGTTTCAAGTCAATGACCTTCTTCCGAAAAAAGGGTAAAAATCTCATTCTCTTATTATTTTACATTCGATTACCGGATTTGTCAATTTTTTTTCCTGTTTTTATCATTTTTATTTTGTAAGGCGGTATCATTTTATTTTTCTTTTCATTATATAATGGTCTTTGTTTAAAATGCTAAAATGGGCAAAATGACGAACAAAAAAATAATAAGAGAATCTACTTGACAAATAAGATTGATTGTGATATAGTTATATAATAGCTTAAAATGGGTTGAGTAACCCCTGCTTTTTTGCGAAAAAAATGGCTGTTTTGAGGTGCAAAAACCAGAAAAAACCTTAAATTAGTTTATTTTATCCAAAATAATCAGGCGGTTCAGCCGATATTTCTCATAGTGATATTGCACAAACTTTTCCCACTAATGACTTATCGGCACAACAGGCAATTTTTTTCCGAAGTATTCTGAATGGAGTGAAGCAAACAAAATGGTGAATGTCACTAAAGTTCAAAACGGTAGAAATACCAGAATGTCCTTTTCAAAGATCACCGAAGTGCTGGAAATGCCCAATCTGATCGAGGTTCAGAAAAAATCCTACGAGTGGTTCCTGGAACGCGGTCTGAAGGAGATTTTTGACGATTCATCGGGAATTGTGGATCATACCGGCAATCTTGTGCTTGAATTTATTAATTTCCGCATCAATCCTGAGCCGAAGCACACTATCGAAGAGTGCAAACTCCGCGACACCACCTATTCCGCTACCCTCTATGTGACGGCGCGTCTGACCAACCGTGAAACCGGATTGCCGATGGAGCAGGAGGTTTATATGGGCGAGTTTCCGCTGATGACTCCCAGCGGAACATTTGTCATCAACGGCGCCGAACGCGTCATTGTTTCTCAGCTTGTCCGTTCCCCCGGCGTCTATTACAAAATGGATCACGACAAGTCGGGCAAGGAGCTTTTCTACACCACTGTCATTCCGAACAGAGGCGCGTGGCTTGAATATGAGAACGACGTCAACGACGTGTTTTATGTCCGTATCGACAAAAACCGCAAACTCCCCATTACCACCTTTATCCGCGCCCTCGGACTCTCCACCAACGACGATATCTATGAATACTTCGGCCACGATGAGCGTATTGAGCAGACACTTGCGAAGGAAGCTGTCCTCACCAAGGACGGCGTAAAGAATTCCGACGACGCCTGCATTGAAGTATTCAAGAAGCTCCGTCCCGGCGAGCCGCCTACAGTCGAAATGGCAAGGACATATATCGAAGATATGTTCTTTAACGCCAGAAAGTATGATATTTCCCGCGTGGGTCGTCACAAGTATAATCAGAAGCTCTGCCTCGGCTACAGACTGATCGGCCACAGAATCACCCGCCCCATCCTCAATATCTTCACAGGTGAAATTGTTGCGGACGCCGGCGAGATGATCAATAAGGCAAAAGCGGAGATCATCAATAATTCCGGCGCGAGCGTCGCTTATATTATGCTGGAAAACGACACCGAGATCAAAGTCATTTCCAACGGCATGGTCGATATTGCCGATTACGTTGGCTTTGACGCGGCCGCCGAATGCGGAATTGACGAGAAAGTCTGCGCTGTCGTGCTGAAGGACATTCTCGACACCTGCGAAACCGACGATGAAATCAGGGAAGCCCTGGCAGAGCGCAGAAACGAACTGATTCCCAAGCATATCACCAGAGAGGACATTTTTGCCTCCATCAATTACTTCAACTGCGTGGCTTGCGGCGTTGGTTCCCTCGACGACATCGATCATCTCGGCAACAGAAGAATCCGTTCGGTCGGCGAGCTTCTCCAGAATCAGTTCAGGATCGGCTTTGCCCGGCTGGAAAAGGGCGTCAGGGAGAAGATGAGCATTACCGACATCGAAAAAATGACTCCCTCCACGCTGATCAACAGCCGCCCGGTCAACGCGGCCATCAAGGAATTCTTCGGCACCTCTCCCCTCTCCCAGTTCATGGATCAGAACAATCCCCTTGCTGAACTGACGCATAAGAGAAGGCTTTCCGCTCTCGGTCCCGGCGGTCTTTCAAGAGACCGCGCCGGATTCGAGGTGCGCGACGTCCATTACAGCCACTATGGCCGTATGTGCCCTATTGAAACACCGGAAGGTCCTAATATCGGTCTGATCTCCTATCTTGCGACATACGCGCGCATCAATGAGTACGGTTTTATTGAAGCTCCGTTCCGCAGAGTCGACAAGGAAACCGGACAGGTGACGGACGAGGTTCGTTACATGACCGCCGACGTGGAGGACGAATTCATTGTCGCGCAGGCCAATGAGCCGCTCGACGAGAACGGCCATTTCATCAAACCCAAGGCTACTGCCCGATACAGGGGCGAATTCCTTGAAATTGAAGTCAACCGGATTGATTACATGGACGTTTCGCCGAAAATGCTTGTTTCGGTCGCAACTGCCATGATTCCCTTCCTTGAGAACGACGACGCCAACCGCGCTCTTATGGGTTCCAATATGCAGAAGCAGGCTGTCCCGCTGATCCGCTGTGAAGCGCCAATTGTCGGTACCGGTATGGAATACAAGGCCGGTGTGGACTCCGGCAACTGCGTGCTTGCCGAAAGAGCGGGCAAGGTCACTTATGTCAGCGCGGATGAAATCCGCATCAAGGCGGACGAATGCGATCAAACCGATACCTATCACATTATTAAATTCATGCGCTCCAACCAGGGCAACTGTTTCAATCAGGTTCCGATTGTCAGCTATGGTGAGCACGTGGAAAAGGGCGACGTCATTGCCGATGGCCCATCCACCCACAACGGTGAAGTTTCGCTCGGCAAGAACGTCCTTATCGGATTTATGACATGGGAAGGCTACAATTACGAGGACGCTGTCCTGATCAATGAAAAAATCGTCCGCGACGACGTTTTCACATCGATTCACATCGCCAAATTCGAAACCGCGGCAAGAGATACGAAGCTCGGACCGGAAAACATCACGGCTGACATTCCGAACGTCAGCGACGACGCGTTGAAAAACCTCGGCGAAGACGGCATTGTGCATATCGGCGCGGAGGTTCACGCGGGAGACATTCTGGTCGGAAAGGTTTCTCCCAAGGGTGAAACCGAACTGACTGCGGAGGAGCGTCTGCTGCGCGCAAT
>CADCON010000218.1 GCA_902803035.1 uncultured Ruminococcus sp. | reverse complement strand
TGAGGAAGGAATATCCCGAATTCGCCCTCGACAACATCTCTTTTGGAATGGTAATATAAAAAGGATGCCGGTCAGTTATTGTGATTCTTTGTGATTCAGATGATTATTCATTTTTCACTCTTCAGTTTTCAGTATTCATTTCGAAAAGCCTGTCGTTTTTACTGAAGAATGAATACTGAAAACATAAAAATGAATCATACAAAGGAAAAATCCCGTCGTCTTGCGACGACGGGATTTTTGCTTTGGCGCGCTTGAAGGGATTCGAACCCCCGACCTTTTGATTCGTAGTCAAACACTCTATCCAACTGAGCTACAAGCGCATACATCTGATATCACACACCGCGCAAAACGGCGTGTTTTTTTAATGCTTGAATAGTATATCATCTTCGTCCGCAAATGTAAAGCCTTTTTTCAAAAAAAAAATTAATTTTTCTTTCCTCCGATGAAAAAAACAAAAAATAATCAGAAAAAACTATTGCAATTCTGATAAACGCGTGCTAAAATAGTATGGTATGTAAATATGCAGATCTTCGCTTTGGAGGTGTAAACAATTATGACACTGTCGGTTTCTCAATGGATTCTGAGCATACTGCTCATGTTGATTGCTGTGGTGACGATCATCGTCGTGCTGTTCCAGCAGAGCGACGACGAGGGGCTTTCCGGCGCGATCGGCGGCTCTTCCTCTGCCTATGATTCCTACCTCGGCAAGAATGAAAACAGAACCACCAGCGCAAAGCTCGCCAGATTCACCAAGACGCTTGCCACGGTTTTCTTCATTCTGGTCATGGTCCTCGACATTATCATTCTTATCAAATAATGTCCCACCGCACCAATTGCACACCGATATGCGAAGCAGTCCGCTCTGTTTCGCATATTTTTTTGTCTGTCTTTATTTCATTCCATCATTTATTCTCACAACAGAAAGGAGTTATCATTCATTATGCCGCTTACAGAGCAACAGGAATTTATCCGCGATCAGCTCGGCAGCAAGTCCAAGCCGGTCAGAACGGACAAGCTCATCAAGGAACTGGGCGTGACGGACGCCGCGCAGTTCTTCATGGATCTCAACGCCCTCGAACGCGCCGGAGAGGTCATTATTTCCAAAAAGAACAACGTCCAGAGCGTCAGGGGCGCGGGCTATGTCAAGGGAAAAATCATCTCCTTCTCCCGCGGCTTCTGCTTCATGAAGCCCGACGAGGGCGGCGACGACGTCTACATTTCCGCTTCCGACAGCATGGGCGCGCTCCCCGGCGACCGGGTGGTGGTTTCGATGCATTCCGATGACACCGGCCGCTTCGGCAGGGTCAAGAGCGTCTACGCCTACGGCGACAGAACCGCGGTCGGCACTATCAAGCGTTTCCGCGGCAGACAGGAACTTCACGCCGACGCCTTCTACATGAATCCCATCGAAATCGTCAAAAACAAGATCGACGCGCGCGAAGGCGACAAAATTCTGGCGAAGGTGCGCTTCTCACCCGACGGAAAGAAGCTCACCGCCACGGCCGTGCGGCTCTACGGCGATGCCGAATGCGCCAGAGTGTGCGCCGACGCAATCATTGACGCGCTGGGCATTCCCCACGAATTCGGGGAGGACGTCCTCGCGCAGGCAAGGGCTGTCAACGACGCGGGCGTGAAGCCGGAGGATGCGGCCGGCCGCACCGACCTGCGGGATTGGGACATTTTCACCATTGACGGCGCGGACGCCAAAGACCTTGACGACGCGATCTTCGTCAGGAAGAAGGCCGGAGGGTTTGAGCTTTCGGTGCATATCGCGGACGTTTCCCACTATGTCACCGACGAAAGCCCGCTGGATCTGGAAGCCCTACGGCGCGGGACCTCCGTCTATTTCGCCGACCGCGTGATTCCGATGTATCCTGTCGAAATTTCCAACGGCATCTGCTCCCTCAACGCCCATACCGACAAGCTGGCCTTCAGCGCGTTCATGGATTTCGACCACGAGGGAACTATGCTGCATTACCGGTTTGAGAAAACCATCATTCATTCCAGGGTACGCGGGGTGTATTCCGAGATCAATGCCCTTTTCGACGGCACCGCTTCTCCCGCCATCGTGGAAAAATACGCCTGCGTCCGCGACGCGCTCGACGACTCGCTGGCGTTATACCGCATTCTGGAACGCGCGGCCTCCAAGCGCGGGTGCGTGCATTTCAGCTCCGTGGAATCGCAATTTGAGCTGGACGGCGACGGGGTCTGCGTCGGCATCAGCCAGAGGGAATCCGGCACCGCCGAGAAAATCATCGAGCAGTTCATGATTTCCGCCAACACCGCCGCCGCCAGACTCGCCGAAAAGGCGAATATTCCCTTTGTGTTCCGCGTGCATGAATCCCCCGACCCCGAATCGCTCGAACGCGCGGCCATGCTGCTCCGCATTGTCGGGGTGACCTCCAGCGACATCTGCGGATCCCCCGCCCCCGCCGATATCGACCGCGTGCTGGCGCGTGTGAGCGGAAAGCCGTATGAGCCGATCATTTCCAATGTGCTTCTCCGCGCAATGGCCAAGGCGCGCTACGATACACGCCCGCTGGGACATTACGGGCTTGCGCTGAGGGATTACTGCCACTTCACCTCCCCTATCCGGCGGTATCCAGACACCTTCATTCACCGTGTGCTTTCCGCATACGTTGCCGGGCAGTCCCTCTCCTCTATCACCAGACGCTTCTATGGCAAAGCCGAAGACGCGGCGGATCTTTCCTCCGAATACGAGGTGAGGGCGGTCAATGCCGAACGCCGCACGGAGGACTGCTATATGGCGGAATATATGTCAAAATTCATCGGCGAGTCATTTCCCGGCACTATTTGCTCTGTGCTGGACAACGGATTCTTTGTGCGTCTTGAAAACAGCGCGGAGGGAATGGTTCACATCGAGGATCTTCCCGAAGACGAATACGAATATGACGGGCTGGCCTCGCTCCGGGGAAGGCACAGCGGCAAAACCTTCCGGGTGGGCGACCCCGTCCGCGTCACAGTGGCCGCTTCTCGCATTGCCACGGGTAGAGTCACCTTCACCCTCACGGAAATGCAGCCTGCGTCCTCCGACCCCCAATAAAACAATACCGCCCGCCGGCATCCTTTTCTTCGGAAGCCGGCGGGCGGTTTAATACTCCGACCGATGATTTATTCCGCAAAAACGTCGTCGATGACCGCCTTGAGGGTGTCGGCGGATTGGTGAAGGGCGAGGGCTTCCTGCCCGCTCAGCTCGATGGGTACGGCGCATTCCACACCGTCCCTGCCGACAATGACCGGCATACTCAGGGCAATGCCGCTGATGCCGTAATTGTCATGCTGAATGCTGGACACCGGAAGGATCGATTTCTCGTCGCGCACGATGGCTTCACAGATTCGCTTGACCGACATGGCAATGCCGTAGTAGGTCGCGCCCTTGCGGTTGATGATCTCGTAGGCACTGTTCTTGACGTTCTCGGCAATCGCGTTCATCGAGGACTGATGATTGAAGTGACCCCGCATTTCGCAGAAGGAATGGAGCGGAATGCCGGACACATTCGCACTGCTCCACACGGCAATTTCGCTGTCGCCGTGCTCACCGATGATGAAGGCGTGAACCGAGCGGCTGTCCACCCCGAGATGGCCGCCCAGGAGGTACTTCAGGCGCGCGGTGTCAAGCACCGTTCCGGAACCGAACACGCGGTTCTCCGGGAATCCGCTGAGCCTGGCGGCGGCATAGGTCAGAATGTCCACCGGATTGGCTACAATCAGAAGAATGCCCTCGGTATTGTGGGCGGCAATCTGCGGAATGATGCTCTTGAAAATGCCGACATTCTTCCTGACCAGATCCAGCCGGGTTTCTCCCGGTTTCTGCCCCGCGCCGGCGGTGACGACAATGATCGCGGCGTCGGAAATATCGGCGTAATCGCCCGCGTAGATATTCATCGGCTTGGCAAAGGGAAGCCCGTGGCTGATATCCAGCGCTTCGCCCTCCGCCTTTTCGCGGCTGACGTCTATCAGCACCATTTCCGAGAACAATCCGCTCTCCATCAGCGCAAATGCCGACGCGGATCCCACAAATCCGCAGCCCACGATCGCAACCTTTCTGCTGTTGATCCTGCTCATTTACCATTACCTCTTTTCTCTGCCCGACAGGAGCCTGATACAATTAGTGTCCCCCGCCCGAAGGCAATTATTTGATTATATTATACACGAAATCCCACCGAATTGCAAGCCGCATTATTGAATATTCAATGAATAATCCCCTCTCACGCCGGCGCGTTGGCAGCCGCCTCCCGCAGCATAGCGGCGTATTCCTCCGGGCGGGACGTCTGGAATCCGCAGTGCGGGCAGCCGTGAATGTCGCGGTACTGCGCCGCCGGGTACGCCTTCAACAGGCGTTTGAGGGAGCGGCGGGCCGGCTCTTCATCGGAGAAGAAAAAGATCATCCGCTGCTGCACCTCTGGCGGGAATGCCGGAAGATCGCATTCGTAGCAGATTTTTACCATATTGCGCACCGTCCGGCGGGAATAATGCCTGCGTTCACGGGACATGGAGCGTATGATCGGCTCAAATTGCTCCGCCTTGTCCTTTCCGACGAATTTCACCATCGGGTGCTTCATCATGCGGTGATAGGCGGCGTCGTGGTCGTCCGTATCAAAGATTTTCGCCAGCGACAGGAATTTGCGGTACATGAACCGCCTGAAAAGCGGGTGGAAATGAAAGAAGGGTCCGCCGTCAAAGAACGCGCTTCCGAAGGAGATGCCCTCTTCCTCCAGTCTTCTGACAAGCGCAAGGGCAATCTCCGCCCCCATGGAGCTTCCCTGCACCAGCGCAAGGGTGCGGATGCCGTTCTCCTTCAGATAGCGGAGCATCTTCTCCGCCTCGTCCTCCGCCGGCAGTAAATCGCTTCCGTCACCGCCGTGTCCGTCAAGGGTGGGCATGATCACATAATATTGGTCCGCGAGAAGCGCGCCGTAGGGTTCGCAGTCCTTCCCCGTACACATCATGCCGTGAATCAGCAGAACCGCGGGGTTTTCCTTCCTGCCGGTTGTCGCAAATGTCATTCTCATTACCTCCTATAATAACGAATCGTCCTTCACTCTGTTTTCTGATGTAATTCACGGATGCTCTGCTCGATCACATCGGCTATCCGCTCCAGAATGCCGGCGGCGTCCGCGTCCAATTCCGCGGCAAGCGCGGCGACCTGATCTGTCATCTCCCGGTGAAGCCCGCGATGTGCCTCCAACACTTCCCTGCCCCGCCCGCTGAGATACAGACCCGTACTCCTGCGTCCCTTCGGCGACGGGCGGCGGACAATCAGCTCCTTCCCCTCCAGAAAGGAAATAATCTGGGAAACCGCGCCCTTGGTGATCATATAACGCGCGGCAATCTCCGACTGGGTGATGCCCTCATCGGCTCCTATGATCTCGATCATATGCGTCTGCGCGGGGTAAAGCACCAGTCCGTCCGGATAGGTGCGCGGCTTCTTCTGCGCGGCATTGTACAGATTGATCAGCCGGTATGCCCTGGTGAGAAGATGGTCATTCTCCATGCCGTTCCCTCCTACAATTTTCAGATGCTTTAGTTTAGCTGCTAAACTTATAATACCATTCAGCCGCCCATTTGTCAAGCGTACTGGCCGATCATCCGCGCTTCAATCGTCAATAAAATGTAAATTTTCAGAATGAACTTTACAATTTCGGCGACATATGGTAAAATGAATAAAAAACGTCGCGGGGTGGGCAATCTTCCCCGGAATCGACAGAAAGACGGCGAGGTTGGTTAGTATATGGACAATCATGATTTTCTTGACAGCAACAGCACCTCCGGCTCCGATGATGATTTCTTCACAAAGGGACCGGCTTCACAGTTCGGCACAGACGGGGAACTCAATTGGGACGCCATGTTTTCCGATGAAACACAGGAAATACCTGCGTCGGATGCCGACGATGGCAGCGTCGATCTCAGTGATGATTTCTTCTCCGACGACTTTGATGACGATTCTGGCATGGATTTTGCGGGCAGCGGTGACGAGCCACCGAAGAATCCTCCGGACGACGCAATGACAGACGATTTTTCCGATGATTTTTCAGACGATTTTGCCGACGATATCCAGGATGATTATGCCGATGTGCCTTCGGACGGGTTTTCCCGTATCGACGCCGGCGACTCGGATTATGACGCGGACGAGGGCGGCTATTACGGAGACCTGGACGAAAGCGGCGACTCATATGACGACGGCGATCCTTATGACAATGAAGAGCGGGAAGACAATACTGCCGTCGACCGCGCGCTTATCGTCAAGATGTCTGTAGTGATCCTCTCCATTCTTTTTGCCATTGGCGTGATTTTCTACGTCAAAATGCAGCACATGGGCGGTGACGATACCTACGAAGACATTCCCGCCGCTGTTTCGGAAAATGATCCGGAAGTGCCTTCCGATCCCGGACAGACCGAAGTCAGTTCGGAGGAACCGCCTGTTTCCTCTGAAGAGGAAGTTGTTTACAGGGAGCTGAAATACAAGGAAAGAAGCGACGACGTCAAAAAAATGCAGGAAAGGCTCTGCGAGCTTGGATATATCGGTCAGAACAGCTGCACCGGATTCTACGGAGATTTTACCGTGAAAAACCTCAAGCGATTCCAGAAGGCAGCCGGACTGGAAGCAACCGGCAAGGCGGATCAGGAAACCCTCAGAAAGCTTTTTGCCGATGACGCTCCACACGCCTGATCATTCTCCCGTCATTTGAATATGGAAGCCGCGCCTCGTCTTTGTCTGACGAAGCGCGGCTTTTTTGTCACCCTTTTTTTCTCCGCACGTACTATATAACAGCCACTAAAAAAGGAGAGGTTGCTTTATGTGTGGAATTGCGGGAGAAATCCGTCCGGGCGGAGGGCTGACGGGCGACAGGATGCGTCAGGTGCAGCAGTCGCTCAGGAGGCGGGGGCCCGACCAGAAGGGCTTGTATCTCAGCGACTGCGCGGAGCTGGTACATACGCGGCTCTGCGTGGTGGATATCGAAAACGGACGCCAGCCCATGAGCTGTATGTACGACGGTCGCCGTTATGTCATCGTCTACAACGGCGAGCTGTACAACACGGACGAACTCCGCGGGGAGCTGACTGCCCGCGGCTGCCGTTTCAGCGGGCATTCCGACACGGAGGTCGTGCTCAATGCCTTTGCCGTTTACGGGGAAGAATGCGTCTACCAATTCAACGGCATATTCGCCTTCGCCGTGTGGGACGAGAAGAAGCGCAGGCTCTTCTTTGCCCGCGACCGCATCGGCGTCAAGCCGTTCTTCTACACGGTCGGAAACGGCTCCTTCATTTTCGCTTCCGAAATCAAGGGCATTCTCGCCGCGACAGGCAGACAGCCCGAAATCGACCAACAGGGCGTGCTGGAAATCATGCTCATCGGCCCCGGAAGGACGCCCGGCTGCGGCGTTTTCAAAGGAATCCAGGAACTCCCGCCCGCGCATTTCGGCTTCTTCGACGAGAAAGGGCTGCGTCTGCACGAATACTGGCGGCTCACCGACCGGGAACACACCGACGGCTTTGAGCAGACAGCCGAGCGCGTCCGGTTTCTTCTGACCGATTCCATCAGGCGGCAGATGATTTCGGACGTTCCCATCGGCACCTTCCTTTCCGGCGGACTGGATTCCAGCCTGATTTCGTCTGTCGCCGCAAGGGTGCTGAAGGAAAAGGGCGAACCGCTAAAGACCTTCACTGTCAGTTACAAGGACAACGACAGGTACTTCAAGGCGTCGAAATTCCAGCCGGGCAGCGACAGTGATTTCGTGGGGAAAATGGTGGATTATCTCGGCTGTGAAAGCCATGTCATTGAAATTGACACGCCGGAACTGGTGCAGGCGCTCTTTGACGCCGTTGACGCGCGTGATCTTCCCGGTATGGCGGACGTGGACGCCTCGCTGCTGCTCTTCTGCCGTGAAATCAAAAAGCACGTCACCGTCGCGCTTTCCGGCGAATGCGCGGACGAAATCTTCGGCGGCTACCCGTGGTACCGCGACCCTTCGGTGCGCGCGGTGAACGGATTCCCGTGGGCGCAGTCCACCGCCTACCGCGCGGGCTTCATACGGGAGGATTACATTTCGGGCATCGACCCGGCGGAATTCGTTCAGCGGAAATACGACGATACCGTGCGCTCGGCTTCCAAGCTGCCGGGACTCTCCCCTCTCGAATCCCGCATGAAGGAAATGGTCACTCTCAATCATCAGTGGTTCATGCAGACGCTGCTTGCCAGAAAAGACCACATGAGTATGTATTCCGGGCTGGAGGTGAGGGTGCCTTTCTGCGATTACCGCATCGCCGAATACCTCTACGGCGTGCCTTGGGAATGCAAGGATTACCGCTCCCGTGAGAAGGGCCTGCTACGCGAGGCTATGAAGGAATTCCTCCCGGATGAAATCCTCTGGCGCAAAAAGAGTCCCTACCCAAAGACCCATCACCCCGCCTATCTCGCCGCGGTCAGCCGGCTTCTCGACGAGCTGGTCTGGGATTCCTCCGCCCCCCTCTGGCAGATCGTCCGCCGCGACAAAGCCGCCGGACTGATCAATTCCCAGAACAACCCCCAGCCGTGGTACGGTCAGCTCATGACCACCCCTCAGACCATCGCCTACCTGCTTCAGATCAATTACTGGCTGAAGCAATACAATGTCCGTATTGTGTGAATTCCTTCGCACCCGGCTTCCTTCTGCCGTTACCAACTTTCTGATCAGCCAGAGCACCGCGCTTTTGGGGCATTCTGTTCTCCCGGGGCGCGGTGCTTTCGTTTATTGCGCGCTGGATACGCCCTCCTTTCTCGTTGTGCATTCCGTGAAGAATCTCTTGACAGGCGGCGGTTTTAATGGTAAAATATCACTATGGATACGCGGAATCGGCGGCTGCGCTTTTATTCAGCGTATCCCCCGGTCAGCGTATTCTCCGCTGACCGGAAATGGATTGACAGGGAGTGTCCGCTTAATGAGCAAAAATGAAGACACCATTGATGAACGTATTCAGCGGGTAAAGGGAATCTATGACAAATTGGGCGATATCATCGATGCCTTCGGCGCGTACCTTCCCAAAAACGATGTGACCGGCAAGGCCTTGGGCATGATCAAGGACAAGGTCTTCGGCAACGACGAGCTGAGAAAATTCCTTGATGACCTCGAAGCCTGCCGCCCGCCGCGCTTCTTTCTCGTGGGGCGCACCGGCGTCGGCAAATCCAGCCTGATCAATGCCCTCTGCGGCAAGTATCTCGCCCCCATCAGCCACATCTCCGCCTGCACATCCGACGCCGAGCCAT
>CADCON010000217.1 GCA_902803035.1 uncultured Ruminococcus sp. | reverse complement strand
GGTACGTATGGGAGTATTGGAAGATGTTGTTGTCAACGCTAAATCGGCTGCGGAAACGGTCGGCAAGGAAGCCGGCAGGCTGGTTGATCTCTCAAGACTGAGATTTAACGCTTCTGACATTCAGCGGGAGATATCCAAGAAATATGAAGCCCTCGGCAGAATGGTTTATGACGCCGGTAAAAAGGGCGGCTCCGCGGATCGAGGTCTGGACGATATCATCAGGCAGATCGACGGTCTGTATCACAAGCTCGATGAGGTCAACGGCAGAATCAATGTTCTCAGCAGAAAGAAAGTCTGTCCTTCCTGCGGCTTCAAAAACGATGACAAAGCCGACTACTGTTCCCATTGCGGAATGAAGCTCCCGGATATGGCGGAACAATTCGCCGGTCAGTCCCCGGAAGACACCTCTCCCGAACAGCCTGCCGAAGCCGGCTCCACGGAGGATCCCCTTTCTGACGAGGAATGAGTGACGGCTGCCCTCTCACGCGGGTGACGAACGGCGGGCATCTGCCCTGCGTTTTCTTTGCGAAGGCGTATATGACGCACTTTCCCGCCTGACGGTCTTTTAAGGCCAGCCGTTGAATATACATTGACTGTGATTTCCCGGCTTTCTTCTGACGGGAGTCCGCGTCCGTTACATTACGAGGGCAACGGCAAAGCAAAAAAACGAATGGAGTTGTTATTTTGGCAGAAAAAACAAAAAGCCGGAAACGCGGCGGTTCCAGAGGACAATCCCTGGTGCAGGGCGCGGCTATTCTCACCTTCGGTACCATTCTGGTGAAGGTCATCGGCGCGATTTTCAAAATTCCGCTCGGCAACGTCATCGGTGAAGCCGGCATGGGTTATTTTTCTGCGGCATACGCGCTGTATCTTCCTGTCTATACCCTTTCCGCGGCAGGATTTCCCTCCGCGCTTGCCCGTCAGGTCGCCGAAAACACCGCGATGGGCAGGTACAAGGACGCCCGCAAGGTTCACAGGGTGGCGCAGAGGGTCTTTTTGATCACAGGTATTCTCGGATTCATCGCCATGGCCGGCGGCGGCTTCGTCTATATCCATTTTGTTGACAGGGACTCCATTTACAGCGTTCTCGCAATGAGTCCCTCCGTATTCTTCTGCTGTATGATGGCTTCCTACCGCGGTTATTATGAGGGGCTTCGGAATATGACGCCGACAGCGGTTTCGCAGGTCATTGAAGCTCTCGGCAAGCTGTTTATCGGGCTGGGGCTGGCAATCGGTCTTATGAAGTACGGCGAATACACCTTTCAGACAGAGCTTACCGCCTTCGGTAAAACCGTCGGCACGCTCGAGGAAGCGCACGTCGCCAGCTATCCCTTTGCCGCGGCCGGTTCACTCGCCGGAATTGCGCTCGGCTCGCTCGCCGGACTCTTCTATATGCTGATCCGTCACAAGAGATACGGCGACGAGATTACGGCGCAGGAAATCGCCGATTCACCCGCGCCGAGAACGACAGGCTATATTCTTCGCAATTTCTTCAGCATCGGCATTCCTATCGCCCTCGGCGTTCTGGTTCTGAATGTCACCCAGGTCATCGACGCCGTGACCATCCAGAATCGGCTCGACGGCATCGACCCCGCCATTCTCAGGCGCATTTACAGCGCCTATATGTCCGGGGTGACGGATGACAAAATTCCGAATTTCCTTTACGGCGCGTATAATTTCGGCATCAACCTGTACAATCTGGTTCCCTATATCACGCAGGCGCTCGGCGTTTCAGCGCTGCCGACGCTCGCCGCAGCCTGGGCGATCCACAAAAAATCACAGATTCACTCAAGCATCAATTCCGTCATCAAAATCTCCGTGCTGATCGGCTTCCCTTCGGGGCTTGGAATGTGCGCGCTGGCCGGTCCGATTCTCCAGTTGCTCTATCCCGGCAAGCCGGCAGCGGAAATCGCCGTTCCCATGCTGCAAGTGCTCGGACTGATGGTTCTCTTCGGCTCTCTGGTGACGCCCATCAACAGTATGCTTCAGGCGGTCGGCAAACAGAAGGTGCCTGTATATCTCATGCTCATCGGGGGGTCCATCAAGCTGCTGCTCAATTTCACACTGGTCGGCATTCCCGAAATCAATATCAAAGGCGCGCCGATCGGATCGATCAGCTGTTATATCTTTATTGTGGTGGCCAGCCTGATCATTCTCTACCGCAGAGCGAAGATCAGACCGGATTTCATGACGACATTTATCAAGCCGCTCTTTGCCGCGGTCATGTGCGCGCTTTCCGCCTGGGCTGTGTACGGGCTGCTTGACAGGCTGGTTGCTTCAGAGTCCAGAGTAGCGGGCGCAAAGATGACTGTCGTAGCCATCATTGAGGCCATCACAGT
>CADCON010000216.1 GCA_902803035.1 uncultured Ruminococcus sp. | reverse complement strand
GCTGACCTTGACCATGAACACCTTGCAGTCAAGGCCCAGGTATGCACAGGCCATGGACAGGGCCGTACCCCACTGACCGGCGCCGGTTTCGGTGGTAACGCCCCTGAGTCCCTGCTTTTTGGCGTAATAAGCCTGCGCCATGGCGGAATTGAGCTTGTGGCTGCCGCTGGTGTTGTTGCCTTCGAATTTGTAATAGATCTTGGCGGGAGTGCCGAGCGCTTCCTCCAGGAAGTAGGCCCTGACCAGCGGAGAGGGGCGGAACATCCTGTAACAGCTCCTGATTTCCTCGGGAATTTCGATGAACGGCGTGTCGTTGTCCAGCTCCTGCGCCACCAGCTCCTCACAGAAAATCGGGGAAAGCTCTTCGGCTGTCAGCGGCTTGCCTGTGCCGGGGTTGAGAAGCGGCGCGGGCTTGGTTTTCATGTCCGCGCGGAGATTATACCATGCCTGAGGAAGTTCATCTTCGCTGAGGTAAACCTTGTAGGGAATGTTTGCGTCCTGTTTCATAGCAATCGTCCTTTCACGTAGATAAAAGTGGGAATGTGTGATGTTGGTCAGGGTAACAAAAAACGCTCCTGTCCCAACGGTTTTACTGCTGGGACAGGAACGCTGATAAACTGAATTCAGATTCCTGCGGTGCCACCCGGCTTGCCGGATCCTGCACGAACCGGCCACTTTTGCACGTATCACATAATACGCTCCGCCATGATAACGGGTGCGGATGTCCCGTCGATTGCTACTGACGCCGCGAAGCGGTCGCTTTCGTTCGCCCTCATAAGTCCATTCACCGGTACGCGCAATGCGGCGATTTCACCCTCCGCCGCTCTCTTGGAATGCCCGGACACCGGATACTACTCTTACTCTCAGGTTTTGTTGTGGTGATTATAGCACCATGCAATCCGGTTGTCAAGGATTTTTTTGATTTTTCATAAATAGCACAAATACCTTTCGTAATTTATAGAATAAATCACGAAGAATTCCGCGTCCGGCAGGCTTTTGGCTGGTTTTTTCATGCGAAAAAATATGAAATAAGCTTTACTTCCAAGGGTATATATGATACAATGAAATCGGCATCTGACGATGCTTTATCTTAAATTTTCAGGAGTGATGAGCGATGAAAAATGGTCTGGCGAGAATGCTGTGCCTGCTGCTGAGCGCGATGATGATATTATGCGTTGCCGCGGGGTGCGGCGATGACAGCAGCGGACGCAGAAAATGGAGGATGCCCGGAAGCGTGAGCGATAGTGACGATGACGGCGGCGATGAAGACGATGACGAAGATGTCAGAATCGTCAGGAGCGCGACCAGCACGATCAAGTACGAAAAGTACGACAACGGACTGGTGAGCCTGGATATTCCGGCGGGCTGGAAGGTGGAAATTCCGGCGGTCGATTATATTCACTATTCCTTCAAGGTGTACAATCCGAAGGACAAGGATTATTGGTTCCTGTTCGGCCTGAAGCAGGAGGGATTCCTCAAGAGCGAAACGGCGCGCAAGACCTTTGCCAAGTATTACCCCGACTCGATGTTTGCCAAGCTGGCTCCCATCAATCCCCAGAAAACCGAAGCTTTCTTCAAGGTGTGGGACAAAAATGTCAAGCTGAGCAATGAAACCGAGCTGAAGACCAATTATTTCCCGTATCTCAGGAAATTCAAGGTGATCGAGAATCTCGGCCAATCCATGCTGGGCGGGGATATTCTCAGAGCCAGCTTCAAGAACGCCAAGGGCGATACCATGCAGGGGCTTTTCACTTCCTCTGTCATGTCGTCCGGCAAGTATATGCTGAATACCGATCCTTTCAATCTTTCCAGCAAGAAGGTTGACGTGGCTCCGCTCAATGTCTATCATATCATGCTCATGACCGCGCCCGATGCCGAATTCAACAACTGGCAGGGCATTATGGATCACTGTCTGGGCAGCATTGTGTTCAGCCAGGCGTTTGTCAACGGATTCAACGCGGAGGAAAAACAGCTCAGGTCGACGATCATTGCCAATCAGAAGGTGTATGACAGCATTTCCGATATGATCATGGATTCGTGGGAAAAGAGAAGCAGCTCCTACGACATTACCAGCCAGAAGCGCAGCGACGCGACGCTCGGTTATGAGAGAGTCTACGACACCGAAACCGGCGACGTCTACAGGGCATACAACGGCTTTACCGATGACTATTCCGGCAGCCGCTACCAGAGCATTACGGAGGATATGTACACCAAGCCGATTGAAGGTTATATTGAAAAGTAATCCGACGCTTTCCGCGGATCACTTGGTAATGAAAAGAGCATAGCGGTCCGTTTTCCGGATCGCTGTGCTCTTTTTTGTTCCTACAAAAAGCCGTCAATGAAACGGATGATTCCGTCAAAGAATTCATACAGCATCCCGCCCGACGATAGCAGCGTTTCCTTGGCGCGGATTTCAACGTAGCAGATGGCGGCCGCGAAGAAGCAGAGCAACATTGTCAGAATCAGGGAGAAAAGATAGGCTGAAACATCCACATGAAGCTGTGTCAGCTTTTTCAATGAGAATAGCCCTCCTTGTCTTGCAGCGAATGAAGTCATTCGCTGATCACTATCCACAACTTATACACTCCCTCAGTCAGCCATTCCAACAAGTCGGCGGGCTGACAGCTCCCTCTCTGAGGGAGACGGAGGGCGTTCAGTTCACTGAGTTGTGGACGGTCGTTCCTAATTGATCACGTATTCTCCGAGAACGTCAACAAGGCAGTTGCCGACGAGCTGACCGGCGTATTTCGCTTCGGCGAGCGTGTTGACGTCGGTGCCGAATTCAATCAGAAGGGAGTTGGGCGTCAGGTCCATGTTGTAGCGGAAGGGGGCAAAATACAGCGGGCGCGCCAGCCCTTCGTATCTGTCCGCCATGCGCTTCTGGAGCTGTACCGCCATGATCGAATTGCTGCGCCAGCCGGCAAAGTCCAGCTTGCCCTCGTTGTCGCATCCGGTGATAATCATGACCTGCGCCGCCTTTTTGCCCTTGATTTTTGCGGTGGGCTTGATCTTGGTGCCGTCGTCCTGCGTCATGGCGTCCCGGTGTACGTCAATCACCATTTCTATCGAGGGGTATTTTTTCAGGTAGGACTTGATGGTTTTTCTCGCGCGGTCGTAGGCGCCGGTGTATTCGGGGTAATCGTGATAGGTGGTGATATGCAGGGTGCGAATGCCGGCGGCGTTGAGCTTTTTCTCTATTTCGTCCCCGACGGCGACGACGCTCTCGGATTTATCGGTGGTGCGGGGATTGTATTTCCTGCTGTACCAGTCGC
This sequence comes from uncultured Ruminococcus sp., assembly GCA_902803035.1. Lineage (GTDB taxonomy): Bacteria > Bacillota > Clostridia > Oscillospirales > Acutalibacteraceae > RUG762. The sequence goes on along the minus strand of CADCON010000216.1, from coordinate 3,537 downwards.
GGCTTTTTTCGGCGTAGCTCTCCGTGGTGTGGGTGTGAATGATCAGCACCTGATAGCCCGCGTCCTTCTTGATCTTGCATTTCGCGCGGGATTTCAGCAGCTTTTTGACGTCAAGGTTGTAATTGGAATTGCCGTCCTTGACGTACACGCCGTCAAAGCTGTAGCCGGAATTTTTGATTTTCTTTTCCAGTACGCTGCCCCTGCCGGCTTTTTTGGCGGCCGGTTCCGCCGATGATACGTCGGAAGAGGTATCTGACGAGGCGTCCGGCGCGTTTTCCGAAAGGTTCCTTCCTCCGCTCGCTTTGGGCGGTTCGGAGGCCGCCTGCGAGGACGCGGGCTGTGTTTCCTGCTGCCGGGAAGAGGATTCCTCCGGCTCGTCTGCGAATGAGGATAATTCCGTCGCCGGCATCATCGTGCGCGCCGAGAAGGAGGACACCCTGAAAACGATCGCTCCCACCGCGCCGATCCCCAGAATGGTGATGGGAAGGGCGGCGGCGGTGATTCCCGCTGCTGCTGCGGCGATTGCCTTCCGGCACCGGCACAGTCCCGAATGAACGGAAAAGGATTTGTATTTGCTCATCTTTTTTTACCTCCGCTGCGGCTGAATGCCGCATTATTTTATTGGTCAGTGAATAAATATGCCCTGTGAAGGTAAAATATGATGACGCCCGGAAAATATTATTCCCGACAGCATGAAAAATAATCAAAAAATATGACAAAAATCCTTTACATTGTGCTGTCGATTATGTATAATATATTTTGCCAAGACATAAAATCCGGAGGTTATTATGAGCAACGAAGTAAAAGGATACGGCGCGCGCCGTGCCATAAAGGCTGAAAAGAGCAAGTATCTTCCCGTTTCCAACAAGCTGAAGCTGGGGCTTTTTCCGAAGGCGGAAATCAGGAATCACATGGAAAAATACAATGTGGATCTGTCCGTTTGCGATCCGGACGATCCGGCGGCTTACGAGAGCTTTGCCGATTATCTCGCGCGTGGATTCAAGGAAGGCCAGCGTCCTCTGGATCAGTCGCCCGGAGTGCTCATCTGCCCGTGCGACGGCTGGCTGACGGCGCACTTCATCAACAATCTCTGCACCATTCCGGTCAACGGGCATATGTACTCGGTGGACAAGCTGCTCGGCGGCGAGGGCGACGCGAAGGAATTCGCGGAGGGCATTGCCCTGATCATCCGGCTGGACGAATCCGATCCCCACAGATTCATACATATTGACGATGGCGTCCTCTGCGATTTCCGCAGGCTTGACGCGGAGAAAAATCAGGAGGACTCGATGTTCTTCGGGCCGAGATGCTGCACGGTCATGAATACCAAGCGGTTCCACGGCGTGGTGCAGGTGGAGGCCTGCGGCAATCCGAAGGGCGTGGAGCAGCTTGGCGGGGGCGAATCGCCCGCTTTCAGCCGCGGCGAAGTCAAGGGGCGTTTTCTCTGTTCGACCGCCGGCATCATTCTTCTTTTCAAGAAGGGCATGATGTTCCCGGACGACGAATTCATGGTCAATACCCGCAATGCGCTGGAAACCCGCGTGAGAATGGGCGAAAAGCTCGGCGTTGCCATTTCCATGATGGCCTTCTGATTTCTTTAGGAATTCTTTAGCAATGAATGATTGATTTTTGCGGCTCCGTGGGGTACAATATGTATCGCACGGAGCGTTTTTGCTTTCCGGCAAAAGAGCGACAGAAAGAGGTGACGGAACATGGAACATTACTTTGCGGATTACGATTGCTGGTCGGAGGAGGATATAGTAGCGGTATTGCCGGACAGGATCGAACTGAGGAACGGACAAAGAATTGTCTTTGAGGATTGCGCGGAAATGACCGGAAGACTCTTTCAGGAGGAAAATCCGGATGTCATAGGGGAGAAAAGCAGCGCGGAACACAGCGTGGTGTTTTACTGTCCCGGACGCCCCCTGATGATCAGATTCTTCAGGAAAAATTGTTTCCGCGAGTGGTTTTCCGCGTCGGTTGACAGCCGATTCGGATGTTTTTGCGATGAAATCAATCATTACGGCTATCAATTCAGAGAGGAGATGAAGTATTAAATTTATGGAACAGACAGTCAACGGAAAGTACAATTCCGCCAAGGTGTTTACCGACGTGGTGGAGCAGTCGGCGCTCGATCAGATCAGGCTTCTCTGCGACCAGCCCTTCACACAGGGCGCGACCATCCGCGTCATGCCGGACGTTCACGCAGGCGCGGGCTGCACCATCGGCACAACCATGACCATTTCCGATACAGTCGTGCCGAATCTTGTCGGCGTGGATATCGGCTGCGGCATGGAGGTCGTCAGGCTCAGGAATAAGTTCATTGAGGTGCAGCAGCTCGACAAGGCGGTGAACGCCCTGATTCCCTCCGGCTTCAGCGTTCGCGCCAGAGCGCATTCCTTCGCGGACGAAATCGACCTGGGCGAGCTTTTCTGCGCGCAGAAGGTGGATATCGACAAGGCGTACCGCAGTCTGGGAACCCTCGGCGGCGGCAATCATTTCATTGAAGCCGACAAGGGAGAGGACGGGGCGATCTATCTTGTCATTCATTCCGGCAGCCGGCACCTCGGACTGGAGGTGGCGTTCTATTACCAGGAACAGGCGTGGAAGGCACTGAATTCCGTGCCGCAGGACGAGATTCGCCAGCTCATCGAGCGTTACAAGGCGGAGGGCAGGGAGCAGGAAATCCAGTCCGCGCTGAAGACGCTGAACGACGGCCTGAGCTGCACGATTCCGCGCCAGCTTGCCTACGTCAGCGGATCCCTTTTTGAAGCGTACATTCACGATATGAGAATCGTGCAGCGTTTTGCCCTTCTCAACCGCAAGGCCATGGCGCACGAGCTGATCAGGGCGTTGAAGTACAAGGTGGACGGCGAATTCACCACCATTCACAATTACATCGATATCGACAGAATGATCCTGCGCAAGGGAGCCGTTTCGGCGCAGGCGGGCGAAAAGCTCATTATTCCGGTGAATATGCGGGACGGCTGCCTTCTCTGCACGGGCAGGGGCAATCCAGACTGGAATTATTCCGCGCCGCACGGGGCGGGACGCCTGATGAGCCGCAGGGAAGCGCGGGAGAGCTTCACCGTGTCCTCCTTCCGCAAGGAAATGCAGGGCATATATTCCACGTCGATCAACAGTGAAACGCTCGACGAATGTCCCATGGCGTACAAGCGCATGGAGGATATCGTGAACAACATCGCCCCCACGGTGGACATCGACGAGGTGATCAGGCCCATCTACAGCTTCAAGGCGGGATCCGAGGAGGATACAAGACCGGGCAGAAAGAAGAAGTGACGCGGCGGTAAGCGGACAACCGCGAAATCATAGAGTGAGCGAAGCGCGTAATAATGGGCATCCATGATTATGCGCTCCGTTTTTTCTTTGGCCGCTGAGAGCCTGCCGCACGGCTTTTTTTCCTGAAGGAAAATCATCCGGATATGAATCGGAAAAAAATCAAAAAAAAGCTTGTTTGTTGCGCGGATATGTGATATACTTGTTATTATTCGGTAAGGAATGACAGGGGAGGCATAT
>CADCON010000215.1 GCA_902803035.1 uncultured Ruminococcus sp. | reverse complement strand
TATCCCCGCAGGCTATATGTGACAGACTCCGGTATATCGCGCAGCAGGAAGGCGGCGATATGGATGACGAAGCGGGTCTGATGATTGCAAGGCTTGCCGATGGAGGAATGCGCGACGCGCTTTCCATTCTGGATCAGGCGATGGGGAAGAGCCGGCAGGTCAATGCCCTCACCGTCTGCGAAACCGTCGGTATGGCCGGAACGGGTTACATCAGCGAGATGGCGGGCGATATTGCCAGACGCGATCCCGCCGCGTTGATGAAGCTGGTTGGCGAGCTTTACTCCAATTCAAAGGATATGCTCCGACTGTGCGAGGAACTGATCGGTTACTTCCGCAGCATCATGATTCTATGCACCGTCAGGGACGCGGACGGCCTGATTGTCGCTTCCGAAGCGGAATTGACCGAGCTAAGGCAGATGGCATCGCAGTTTACGCCTCTTCGTGCCATTGAAATACTCAATCTGCTTCAGTCTTCCTGTGAGAAGATGTCGCGCGGCATCAACAAGCGCGTCGAGATGGAAACAGTCCTGATCAGAGCGTGTGACGTGCCCGACAGCGGCACGCAGGCCTCACAGCCTTCACCGGCCGCGAAACAGCCGGCAGACTCCGACCAGAGCGCGCTGATCCGTTCGCTCCTGTCGCGTGTGGAGTCTCTGGAGCGTACAGTGCGTTCCGGATTGCTCAGCGGACGGGCGGCATCCCAGGTTCCGATTCTCGGCAGTACATCAGAGCCCGGAAGCAGGAGCGCGTCCGACAAAGGCGGCGCTTCTGTGGATGTGCGCGAGCTGAGCGATTCCGCCAAGCCGTATGGGGAATGGAACCGGGTGCTGGAAGCGCTTCAGGAAAGCAATCAGGCAGCCTACAGCGTGCTGGCCAATTCCAGAGCCTTTCTCAGCGGGAAATTCATTCTTATCGAAACAGGCAGCTTCGGCAGGGATATGCTGAGGAATGCCCAGGTGAAGGAAGCTATCAGGTCGATTGTAAGGCAGATATCCGGATTCGACTGCCGCCTGGGGCCTTATAGCCCGTCGGGAACAGCGCAGACCGATCCGGCGCAGCATAATTATCAGAATGACGAAACCCAGCTTGCGGCAGCGGAAATGATTATCCAGCGCGCGAAGCAGGCAGGTATAGATGTTGAAGAAAACTAGGAGGATTTTATTATGAAATCAAGATTACCCAAGGGCTACGGCTCAGGTCAGGCAACCAATATGAGTCAGATTGCCAAACAGGCGCAGAAGATCCAGGAGGAAATGGAAAAGGTTTCCGCGGAGCTTGACGAAAAGGAATACACTGTCAGCACAGGCGGCAACGCTGTCACCGTAACCATGCTTGGCAAGCTGGAGATCACCTCTCTCACAATCAGCCCTGACGCCATTGACCCCGAAGATCCCGAAATGCTCGCTGACATGATCACCGGCGCGGTGAATGAGGTCATTCGCAGCATCAACGCTGACAAGGAAGAAAAGATGAACGCCGTCACAGGCGGTCTGTCGCTTCCGGGAATGGGATTCTGATTGGCTTACCGAGTAGCACCGCTTACAAAGCTCATAGAGCAATTTGAAAAGCTGCCCGGAATCGGCAGGAAATCCGCGCAGCGGCTCGCCCTTTACGTGCTCGATCTTCCCAAGTCCGAAGCCGAAGCCTTTGCCAACGCCATTCTTGAAGCGAAGGAAAAAATACGAAAATGCGCGGTCTGCTGCAATCTGACGGACGAGGAGCTTTGCCCCGTATGCGCCAATGACGCGCGGGACAAGTCGATTATCTGTGTGGTGGCTGAGCCGAAGGACGTTATCGCGCTGGAACGCACGCATGAATTCAACGCGGTTTACCATGTGCTGCACGGGTGTATTTCTCCCATGGACGGAATCGGTCCGGAGCAGCTCTGCGTCAGGGAGCTGCTGGCGCGCGTCAACGCGGGCGGGGTGAAGGAAGTCATTATGGCGACCAATCCCACCGTTGAGGGAGAAGCGACGGCGATGTATCTTTCCAGACTCATCAAGCCGCTGGGCGTAAAGGTCACCCGGCTTGCCTACGGCATTCCTGTGGGCGGAGATCTGGAATACGCCGACGAAGTGACCCTTAAGCGCGCTCTTGACGGACGAAGCGAATTATGAGGTGATCCAATTGCCAAAGGACAAGAATGCCACGAGAAGTATTGCCCAGAACAAAAAAGCCTTTCACGAGTATTTTGTGGAAGAAACATTTGAGGCTGGCATTGAACTGACCGGCACCGAGGTGAAATCACTCCGCGAGGGAAAGGTCAATATCAAAGAAGCGTGGTGCGCCATTGAAAACGGAGAGCTGTTCATCAAGGGAATGCACATCAGTCCCTACGATCACGGCAATCTCTTCAATGTCAATCCGCTCAGGGTCAGGAAGCTGCTTCTGCATAAAAAGGAAATAACCCATCTCTACAGTACTGTGAAGCTGGCAGGGTATTCGATCGTGCCGCTGTCGATCTACTTCAAAGGCTCTCTGGTCAAGCTGCAAATAGGTCTTTGCAAGGGCAAGAAGCTCTATGACAAGCGGGATGACGCTGCGAAGCGCGATGCCAAACGCGCCATTGATCGCGCTTTAAAGCAAAAAAATCAATAACAGAACGGCATTCGCAATATCCAGATTTATTGCGGGTGCCTTTTGCGTTACTATTGAACAGACGACATTTTTCGGCGTTCTGTTATGTGAGGGATAATAATGAGTAATTCGCTGATTAACGCCATCAATTCCGGGTATTCCGGGTTTTCAAAGGGACAGAAGGCTATTGCGGATTATATATGTGAAAAATACGACAAAGCGGCCTTTATGACCGCTTCCACGCTCGGCAGGACAGTCGGGGTGAGCGAATCCACTGTGGTGCGATTTGCCACTGAACTGGGCTACGACGGGTATCCGGGACTGCAGAAGGCCATTCAGGAAATGATCCGCAACAGGCTCACTTCTGTCCAGCGAATTGACGTTGCCTGCAGCAGGATCAAGGACGATGAAATTCTCGAAAGCGTACTGACCTCCGACGTGGACAAAATCCGCCGTACGCTCAGCGAATCGTCCAAGGATCACTTTGACAAGGCGGTCGAAATGATCTGCAGCGCGGAGAGAATTTACATACTCGGAGCCAGAAGCGCGGAAGCACTGGCGGTTTTTCTCGGCTATTACCTCAAGCTGATTTTCAAGAATGTGGTAGTCATTGACCCGTCCAACGAAAGCGACACGCTCGCCCAGATGATGCACGTTGACAGTCAGGCGTGTGTGATCGGCATCAGTTTTCCGCGATACTGCAACAGTGTGATTGCCGCCCTGAAATTCGCCAATGACAAGGGCGCGAATATCATCGCCATCACCGACAGTATGTCGTCACCGCTGGTGCAATATGCCGAATGCGCGCTGCTGGCCAAGAGCGATATGCTTTCAATCGTTGATTCGCTGGTCGCGCCCATGAGCGTCATCAACGCGCTTATAGTGGCGGCTATCAAGCGCAATCAGAGCGAGGTGTCGGAAACCTTCCGCCGCCTGGAGGAAATCTGGGACGAGTATGACATTTATCAGAAGCCGGAGGAAAGCGTATGACGGCATACGATCTGGTTGTGATAGGCGGTGGACCGGCGGGAATGATGGCCGCCGGCACAGCGGCGGAAAGGGGCGCGACTGTCGCGCTGATAGAGAAGAACGCCAAAAACGGCAGAAAACTTCTCATTACCGGCAAGGGACGATGCAATGTCACCAACGACTGCACGAGAGACACTTTCTTTTCCAATATTCCCGTCAATCCCAAATTCCTTTTCAGCGCGTTTTCGAGGTTTTCGAGCCGCGACGTCATGGATTTCTTTGCATCTCATGGCGTTCCGCTGAAGGTGGAAAGAGGAAACCGCGTTTTCCCTGTGTCGGACAAGTCAGCCGACATCAACGGCGCGTTGATCGAATATTGCCGCAAAAGCGGCGTGCGGGTGATCCGGGATACCGTTGCAGATATTCTCTTCGCGGACGGAAGAATGACCGGCGTCACAACGGCGAATGGGGGAGAGATCCCATGCGTTCAGTGCTTAATTGCAACCGGCGGTCAGTCCTATCCTCTGACAGGCTCGACGGGGGACGGGTACCGTTTTGCCCGGAAAGCGGGACATACCATCGTCGCGCCCAAGCCGTCATTGGTTCCCCTTGTCATCGAAGGTGGAGAATGTGCGCAGGCGCAGGGTCTTTCACTGAGAAATATTGCCATTAAGGTGACTGAGTCCGACAGCGGAAAACTGATCTACAGCGATTTCGGGGAGATGCTCTTTACCCATTTCGGAATGTCCGGCCCTGTGATTCTCAGCGCAAGCTCACATATGCGCGATCCGAGAAAAAAGTACACAATTTCTGTCGATCTGAAGCCCGCTCTCACGCCCGAACAGCTTGACAGCAGGATTCAGCGGGATTTTTCCGAAAATATTAACAAAGATTTCGGAAATTCTCTCTCAAAACTATTGCCACAAAAAATAATTTCTGTTATAATAAAAAGAACAGGCATACCATACAACGCAAAGGTCAATTCCATCCGCCGTGAGCAAAGGCTCGCGCTTGCCGGCATTCTCAAGGATCTCACCTTTACCGTTCAGGGATTCCGCCCGATTGAAGAGGCGATTATCACCTCCGGCGGCGTGAGTGTTTCCGAAATCAATCCGCGCACGATGGAATCGAAGCTGATTGAAGGATTGTATTTTGCGGGTGAAGTGATCGATGTTGACGCTCACACCGGCGGATTCAATCTTCAGATCGCTTTTTCGACCGGCCGCTGTGCGGGGGTTGCCGCAGCAGAAAGGATGGGGTATTACTCAGATGATTAACGTAGCAATCGACGGCCCTTCCGGGGCAGGAAAAAGCTCAATCTCACGTGAAGCGGCCAAAAGGCTGGGATTTATTTATGTGGATACCGGCGCGATGTACCGCGCGACGGCTCTTTATGTGATGCAGCACAGAATCGATCCCGACGACGCCGAAAAGGTCGGCTCCATACTTCCCATGCTCGATATTGAGCTTCGCTATGAGGACGGCGAGCAGAAGATTTATTTGTGTGGAGAGAATGTTTCCCGCGTCATCCGCACACGCGAAGTCACCCGCTGCGCGCCGATTGTTTCTGCCATTCCCAAGGTGCGTCAGTGCCTTTCGGAAATGCAGCAGGATATTGCGCGGAAAAACAATATCATTATGGATGGCAGGGACATAGGCACAGTGGTGCTTCCGAATGCTGATGTCAAGATATTCCTCACGGCTTCCCCCGAAGTCAGGGCGCAGCGCAGATACAAGGAGCTTATCGAAAAAGGGATGGAAGCCGAATACGACGTAGTCCTCGCCGATATCAAGGAGCGCGACTACTACGACACCCACAAGCCGATTTCTCCGCTCAGACCCGCGAGGGATTCCGTTCTCATCGATACGTCAGAAATCGATTTTGAGCAGTCGGTTCAGCTTGTGGTTGACACCATTAAAAGCAAACTTAACGCCTGAAAACGAGGTGACCGATATGAGCAGCAGCATAACGCTTGCGGAAACGGCTGGTTTCTGTTTTGGCGTCAATCGAGCCATCGAACTGGTCAATTCGCTTCTTGACGACGGCAAAAAGGTTTGCACCCTAGGCCCGATCATTCATAATGAACAGGTGGTGCAGCAGTTGGCCGGCAGGGGAGTGGTGATTGCGGAAACGCCTGAAGAGGTTCCCCCGGATCACGTGCTGGTCATCCGTTCGCATGGTGTCCCGCTGGAGGTCTTTCGGGAGCTGAAGCAGAGAAATCTTGTAATTCAGGATGCCACCTGCCCATTTGTTTCAAAAATTCATAGTATTGTCACCAATGCTTCGCAAAAGGGTGATATAATACTTATTGCCGGCAACTCTGAACACCCGGAGGTTCTCGGCATTAAGAGCAGGTGCAGCAATGCAGCTTACACATTCCGCGATGACACGGAATTGTCGGAATTGCTCAAAAATCATCCCTATTTGAAGGAAAAATCTGTATCAGTTGTCGCCCAAACTACGTTTAATACAGAAATTTGGAAAAAATGTTTAGAAATTTTAAAAAAAGACTGTACAAACGCGACTTTATTTGATACAATATGTAGTGCGACACAAAGCAGACAGCAGGAAGCCGCTGAGCTGTCTGAAAAATGTGATCTCATGATCGTCATTGGCGGGACCAACAGCTCCAATACCGCCAAGCTGCTTCACATCTGTTCAGGGCACTGCCGCAGTGTGCTGATCCAGACAGCAGCAGATCTGACATCTGACGAAGTGAAAAACGCCCGACACATCGGTGTGACGGCGGGGGCATCGACTCCCGCGGATATCATCCGGGACGTCTTGTCCAGAATGGAAGAAATCCGGAATACAGCCGGGTAATCAAGCGGCACACAACATAGCTCTTACAGCCGGTGCATTTCATTGGCTGACATAAATAAGGAGGTCCATTAAAAATGAGCGAAATTCAGAACAATGAAAACTTTGGCGAACTCTTTGAGGAGTACGACAAGAATTCAAATACAAGTGGAAAGGTAGTAAAGGGTACAGTTGTAGAGATCACACCTACTGAGGTACGTGTAGATATCGGCAGGAAGCAGACCGGCATCATCGAACTTAAAGAACTTACCGATGATCCCAATGCCAAGACTGAAGACCTTGTCAAGATCGGCGATGAGCTTGAGCTTATTATTCTCAAGACCAACGATCAGGAAGGCTTCATCTATCTCTCCAAGAAGATTCTTGAATCCAAGAAGACCATGGAAAGAATGATTGCCGCATCTCCCAAGCTCACAACCAAGCGTCGCCGCCGCGACGATGACGACGAGGAAACCGAATCCGAGACTGTCGAACAGGCGGTCGAGGATAAGGAGCCGGTTGTCTTTGAAGGTGTTGTCACACAGGTTATCAAGGGCGGTGTGCTTGTTTCCTGCCAGAGCGTCAGCGTTTTCATTCCCGCTTCCCAGTGCATGCTCAAGCCCAAGCAGCAGCTTGACTCCCTTCTCAGACAGAAGGTAAGATTTGTCATTATCGAAGTCATCACTGGTGGCAGAGGCAGAGTCATCGGCTCTATCAAGAAGCTCGCCGAGAGAGAATTCTGGGACGAGATCGAGCCCGGCAAGACCTACACCGGCGTTGTCAAGTCCATGACCAGTTACGGTGTGTTCGTCAACCTTGGTCCTGTTGACGGCATGATTCACAGGACTGAACTTTCATGGGAAAAAGTAAGAGATCCCAAGGATATCCTTTCTATCGGCGATGTCGTCGAGGTCAGAGTCAAGGAAGTCAAGAAGGATAAGAAGAACATCTCGCTTGCTTACAGAAAGCCCGAGGACAATCCGTGGGAGATTCTCAGAAACAACTATCCTGTTGGTTCTGTGATTGAAGCGAAAGTTGTCGGTACGCCCAGCTTCGGCGCGTTCGTCAACATCCTTCCCGGTCTTGACGGTCTGATTCACATCAGCCAGCTCAGCCTTGATCGCGTTGAGAAGCCCACTGATGTTGTCAAAGTCGGCGATACTGTTACCGCCGCCATTACCAACATTGATTTCGATAACAGACACGTGAGCCTTTCCATCAAGGAAGTGCTCAAAGCACAGGCAGAAGCAGCCGCCGCTGTAGATCAGCCTGCCGAGGAAGATACATCTGACGCTGAGTAATAACATTTACTATCCTGAACCCCAAACCCGCAGTTTACTATATGCCGTAAGCTGCGGGTTTTTAATTGATTTATGAAAACATTCAATAGGTGAACATTATGATCTTCTCAATCATCCGTATCAGATCAGATTCTTTTATAGACGCTCACAATCGACTGAAGCAGTATTTCCAAGCAAAAGGTAATCGACTTTTTTCATGGCACCGCTTTATTCAGATAGTGACTATGCTTTGCTGGATGATGCTTATGACGTGTTCCAATTCTTATTATATTATTTATCTGATAATTGGTTTATTTGGTTTTTATTCCCGCCGTGTTGTTTCCCGTTACCGGAATCGTTCTGTTTTTATTTCTGAGCGGGTAAATCTGAGTCTGGCTGTTTTCTTTTCCATCCTATTGATAGCTGCGAATTACGATATGTTCGATGTTATGATGGACTCTCTTTATCATTCGTTGTCAAAGCATAATCATTTTGTTTCGACGTTCAGTTCTTTTTCTGATTTTCTTCACTACAAATACGCTGTCATACTTTTTTGCTTGCCGGTTTTGTTTTTCGGTGGACTATTCCTTTTCTTTTTCATTCTTCAATTTGTTACGGATAAGCTGACTTATTTTTCTTGGGAGAAAGAGAAAGAGAGTGTATTATGTAGCAGGGTGTTTTTGACGGTTCTGCTTACGACCGGCATTTTTTATTCTCTTATACTTATCCTTTGCTTTTATCCCGGTTTTTTTTGTCCGGATACGATTACCCAGTTAAGAGAAATTCTGTCTGACAATTATTCAAACCGAAATCCGTTTTACCACACCATGCTGGTACGCTGTTTTATTAAATTCGGCATCGATGTTTTGGGTAATATCAATCTCGGTGCCGCTCTCTATAGCTTATTTTCCGTTTTTTTCCTGTCTTCCTCCTTTGCGTACGCAATCGTGACGCTCTATCAGCTCAGGATCAATAAAAAAATTATCTATGCGGCGGCAGTCTTTTATATGGTAATGCCGCATAATATACTGTTTAGCTTCAATATGTGGAAGGACACTCCGTTTAATGCGTTTGTCCTATTGTTCACCGTTTCGGTTTTCAGATATCTGAATCAAATCGGCACCATGAAATTGAATTACGTCATTCTGCCGGTCAGTTGTCTGGGCGTCTGTCTTTTCAGAGGCAATGGATTGATTGTCGTTTTTGTTACGGTTATCATGGTTGCCGCATTATTCCGGAAAAAAGAGCCAAGGATGTTGATTTCATTGGCGTCGGTGCTGGCTTTTGCCTTGTTGATGACCTATCCGCTCCTGAATCAGCTTGGCGTAACACAGTCTGACATTGTGGAGCTTTCCTCCATGCCAATCCAGCAGATTGCCAGAACGCTCAAGGATCATGATGATCTGTCCCTCGATGATTTGGAATTGATTGCAAAGGTGGCAGATATTGATACCGTGAAGGAAATCTATGATCCTACGTTGTCGGATCCTCTCAAAGTTCATTTGCGTTCCAAAGAGAGCCAGCAATATATCGAACAGCACAAATCCGAATTTGGCCGGCTTTACATTAAACTGGGGCTGAAATACCCCGTTTCCTACATGGCTGCATGGATTGATCAGACGAGGGGCTATTGGAACGGGGGATATGACTGTGTAAAATTCTGTTATGCATTTATGGATAACAGCTATGGGCTGGAAAAACACATTATTTCGGATAAAGGGCAGAAGGCCGTTTTCCTGTACTGCACCTTGTATGAGATTGTCGATCCGCTGAAGCCCTTTGTCAGCATCGGACTGCATACGTGGCTGATCCTGCTGGTTGTATTTATCGGATACCGTAAACGTGACAAGAGCATCATTCTGACGGCAGTGCCGAGTCTGGCCATTGTTTTTTCCCTTCTGCTGGGGACGCCGGTTTTTTGCGAATTCAGGTATGCGTACGGACTCTTCTGCTGTCTGCCGTTTTTGGCAGTTGCCGCTTTTTCAAAAAGCACAAATGAGCCGCAGAGTATATAATTCTTGAATAGTTAAAATGATCACATT
>CADCON010000214.1 GCA_902803035.1 uncultured Ruminococcus sp. | reverse complement strand
GTCTATGGAAGCATCCCCTTCTCCGCCGCAGTATGCCGGATTTCCGGGGGCTTCGGCGCGTTCCTCTTCGTCCGCTCCTTCTCCGTACCATTCATTCTCCGGGCCGTCTATGAAAGTATCGCCTTCTCCGCCGCAGTATGCCGGATTCCCGGGGGCTTCGGCGCGTTCCTCTTCGTCCGCGCCTTCAGACGCGGGGGAAATGCCGAAATGCCCGCCCTCCGGTCTGCCGCCGAAGTACCATTGATCCTCGCTGAAATCATACATTCCGATGGCGTCCGCATCCTCCATTACCCCGCAGGCAACAAGCACCTGCCTGAGCGTCTCGCCATATTCCCGGTCAGGGGCGAGGACATAAAGCCTGAAATCGTCGTCCCGCTCATCTGACGCGATCATCTTCCTGAGCTGTGTGACGAATTCCTTCAGTTCATCCGGATGCTGCGGGAATGCCGCCGCGTTGATAACGCGCGCGGTTTTCTTTGCATACATCTTGTTGATCAGAAATCCCTGCGCCTGTGTGGCGACGGGCTCACAGTCCGCTTTGCCTATATGCTCCAGAAAGCGGTCGCTGTGTATGAGGGATATGCCGTTGAGCACCAGCCCCAGCGCGTCCAGCGGATCATCCAGAACCGTCCGCCGCGGCTCCTTCTGTCTGGTTATCTGCAGAAAGGCGGCGGCTTCCTTTGATTGCGCCGCCTTCGCGCCCCTGTCCGAAACGGTATAGAGCGTACGCTCCCCCTCCGGACCGGTGAAAACGGATTTTAGCAGATAGCCTTTCCGGAACAGATACTCCGCCTGTATGTCAAAAACCCTTTGATCCGGCGCCTTTTTGGAGGGGTGCTGCATGAAGACGGGCGGCATGGGCATTTTGCCGCCCCGCTTCATTGCCTGACGTACAATCGGTACGCCTGTTTTGGGTTTGTCGGACATTTCAGGTTCATCGGTGTACAATCCGGAAACAAAGCTCAACGCCTGAAGCATTATCCACATCAGCATCATCCGGCCGGTAGCATCGGATGAGCCGAAAAGATCGCTCTGGAAGTTCTTGAATCCGAACGGCTTGGCGACGTTCTTCCCGTTTTCCCTGCTGGTCACGAAGCTGTATTTCCCGCTCATTTCCCCCACTCTGCGGCTGAGAAAGTCAAAGCCGCGGGCGAACGCTTCGCTGTCCGTTACCTCATCGGATGCTTCCGCGGGCATCTCTTCTCCGGGAAGCCGCGTCGCGTCCGCTTCGTTGATTCCGTCGATCCCGCGCTGCGGATCCGCCAGAAGACTCTCATTGGCACCAATCTCCTGATCCAGCCGGTTAAGCATTTCCTCCATCCCGGCGGTATCCGCCGCTTCCCCGCCGGACGCGGGCAGCCGGTCGGAAGGCGCCGTTTCCGCGCTGACGGCGTCCGGCTTCCCGTCTTCCTCCCGGCATTCCGTGACGCCGGGCAAGCAGGAGGGCTGCTCCTTCCGCTCCACGGCGGCGGAAGGCGTTTCCCGCTCCCGGAATGCTTCGCGTGAGGAGCCGCTTTCCTCCTGCTCCTCCAGCCGGAGTCCACCGATCAGGAACTGGGCAATCAGCTCGTCCTCCACAAGCCCCGTGAGCTTCCGCACACTCTGCACCAGAAAGAGCGGATTCTCCCGCTCGCTGCTTGTCACCGCTTCCACCAGCGCGGCGTACCCGCTCACTTCGCCGCCGTGAAGGTCGTAATCAATGCTCTGAATGTCGCCCAGCGCGCCGATCCTGCGCCTGTGCGCTTCCAGCATCGCCGCGGCGGAGGGATCGGAGGTACGCAGGCGGAGGAACCGCTCCAGTGAAGCCATCATCGCGCCGTACCGGACCAGCCGGTCCTTCAGGGCGGACGCCTTCTGACCGATTTCTTCCAATGACGACGGAACAGGCTCGCCGGGGAAAACCTGCCCGAACGCTCCGGCGAGGTCATGCTGCATTGTCAGCCGTTCCGAGAAAAGCTCTCCGAATGTGCCGGGAAGCCCTTCGCTGATCATACCGCTTCCGTCCAGCACGTCCGTCAGCTCCCGCACACATTCCTTCATCCGCTCCGATTGCTCCGGAAACGCGTTCACCAGCCTGAGCAGGCCGTCGATAAGCTGCATTTTTTCCATATTATTCCTCCGTTCTGCATCCATCATTATTCCTTTTTTCTGAAATAATGAGTGATCAATATTACTTTTTGTTCATTTTATCATACCACACTGACAGAACAAAATCAAGCGTCCCGGGTCATCGTTTTCGAATTATTCACACCCGCCGGCAAAAATCATTGACAGCCGCACCCGGATATGCTATATTTTATTGGTATATCATTCGGCTCTGAGATGAGTCAGACGCATCATCATTCAGGCTCTGCAGAACCTTTCGGGGGAGAAATCTATGGTTATTCTTTCATCACTTTACCGGCTCATTCTCGGGCCGCTTGAGCTGCTTTTTGACGCGGTCTATTCCCTGATGTTCCGTGTCACCTTTAATCCCGGCTTTTCCATCATCGCGCTCAGCCTTGCCATCAATTTCCTCATTCTGCCCCTCTATATGCGCGCCGACGCCATGCAGGAGGAGGAAAAGGTCAGAAATGAAAAAATGAAACAATTCGTCGACCACATCAGG
>CADCON010000213.1 GCA_902803035.1 uncultured Ruminococcus sp. | reverse complement strand
GTTCTGCCGGCATATCTGCCTCTGGCAATATCATAGAGCATTTTGTATGCTTCGGCAGGCTCCATCCAGTTGTTGGTGGGGCCGGCTTCCTCCTTGGTGCGGGCGCAGATGAAGGTGCGTCCCTCGACACGCGCCACGTCGTTGGGCTTGGTGCGGTGCAGGTAGCAGCCGGGAAGCTTTTCCTCGTTGAGCTTGATCATTTCTCCTGTCTCGCAGGCTTCCTTGCGGAGACCCTCGAGCTGTTCCTCAGAACCGTCGATCCATACGATCTGATCAGGCTTGAGAAGCTCCTTCATTTCCTCAAGCCATGCGAGCATTGACTTATTCTGCGTTAATGCCATAATAAAATATCTCCTTTCGCATTCGGATAAGCTGATGCAGCTCAGCCGAACAGGTACAATTTTGTTTGTACTTGCATTCATTATACAATACATGATAGGATTTTTTCAATTGATAAAGTGTTAATTATTTTTCCAAAAATATGATATTTTTAACAGAATCTCAAAGGAAATAGGCACTTTATTCAAATGCGGCCGTTAATAACCGAAAATAGTGCTGCAATGAACTTTTTATGCGGATTATACAGGCGTTTTCTGTGACAGCGACCGGAAAGACGCGTTATTTCATACGCCCTGCCCGCCAATTATCGGCATAAAGGAGCAAGTGAAGGAATTTTTTGAGAGAAGCGTGGGGGATTTTCAGAACGGACCATACAGGCGGTTATGGATAGCCTTCTGTATCCGTCCTGATGATGACCGGTTATGGACGGAAAACGACCGACTATGTAAAATCGGTTGCAGATTGACGGGAATGGATATATAATATAGACGCAATCGAGAGAAGGGGGGTGGCAAGGATGAAAGTAGACATCAAGCTCGACAGCGAATACGCCGAGCCGCTGGCAGTCATTTACACATCTGAGATCACCGACGAGG
Organism: uncultured Ruminococcus sp.; assembly: GCA_902803035.1. Classification (GTDB taxonomy): domain Bacteria; phylum Bacillota; class Clostridia; order Oscillospirales; family Acutalibacteraceae; genus RUG762. The sequence goes on along the minus strand of CADCON010000213.1, from coordinate 14,216 downwards.
TGACCGAAGCGGTCAGAAGGCTGAAGGAAACAGAACCCGGCATTATCACCGGCTTTTCGGAGGACAGCGCAGAAATCCTTTCGCCGGAGGATATCTACCGGATTTATTCGGAAGGACAGAAGGTGCTGGCCGTTACGGACAAAGGAACATTCAGACTGCGGATGCGGCTTTATCAGGTGGAGGAAAAGCTGTCGGGCATGAAATTCGTGCGGATTTCCAATTCAGAGATCATCAATCTCAACAGGACAGCCAATTTTGACCTGAGCTTTGCGGGAACGATTCAGGTCAGAATGAAGAACGGAGAAACCACTTTTGTTTCCAGAAGATACGTTTCAGTCATTAAAAAAATACTTGGCATTTAAGACATTTTATTGCATCGGAAAGGATTGAAGAACATGAAAAAAGCATTTCTAAGAGGATTAGTAGGTTTTCCCATTGGCGTGGCGATTGGTTACGCGATTACCATTCTTGCTTCTCTCGGTTTTGGAAACGGCCACTATTCGCCGGTCGTGCCGCAGATGGCGGCGCAGTTTGACAGCGAAATCGCGGCGGTCACGGTTCAGTTCATTCTCTGCGGGCTGATGGGCGCGGCGTTTGCGGCGATGTCGGCCATCTGGGAAGACGACAGGCTGAGTCTGGCGGCGCAGAGTGCCATCAATTTCGCGCTGTCGGCGGCGGTGATTATTCCCGTTGCATACATCTGCCATTGGATGGAGCATTCCGTGCGGGGACTGCTGGTTTACATCGGCGTTTTCGCGGCCATTTACGCTTCGATCTGGGTGGTAATGTATTCTGTTTACCGTGTCAGGATCAAGCAGATCAACCGTGACCTGCATCAATAACGGCTCCCGGCTTCGTCGCCTCAACCTCATAAAAGAATCCCTGCGAACCGGCAAGGTATCCTCCGGTCGCAGGGATTTTTCTTTGGGAAAAGAGGGCGCGGACGCGCCGCTAAATCTTCTGAAGCCCCGCGTAATTGGCCATGAGCTTCTTGAGTCCCTTGCTGTCAAATTCGATTTCCAGAAGGGCGTCATTGCCCATAGGGGTGACTTTGAGAACGGTTCCTTCCCGGAAAACCTTATGGCGGACTCTGTCGCCGGGTCTGAAATCGGGGGCTTTTTCCGCCGCCATTTTCTGCTGTCTGAGCAGAGAGGGCTCGGTTTTGGTGATATGGGAACGCGGCTCCGGCTGCGCCTTTTTGATGGGGGTGCGCGCGGGCGGTTCCGGGCGGATTTCCTTGATCAGCTCAGGCGGAATTTCCTCGGCGAACCGGGAAACGCGATTGGCGTGGGAGCTGCCGAATACCATGCGGCGATCCGCGCTGATCAGATAGAGCTTCTGCTTGGCGCGGGTGATTCCCACGTAAGCCAGACGGCGTTCCTCTTCGATTTCCTGTGGATTGAGGATGGATTGCATACCGGGGAAAATGCCTTCTTCCATGCCGGGCATGAATACGGCGGGGAATTCCAGACCCTTGGCGGAGTGCATGGTCATCATGACCACCGTGTCGCTTTCGCTGTCAAAATTATCGATGTCGGCAATCAGCGCGACCTCCTCCAGAAATTCGCCCAGGTCGGTGGCGTCGCCGTGCTCCTCCTGATATTTCACCAGGTTGGACGCAAGCTCGTTGATGTTTTCAATGCGTTCCTCCGCCTTGTCGTCGCTTGCCTTCAGCGCGTTGAGATATCCGGTTTTGTTAAGCACCAGTTCCAGCAGCCCGCTCAGCGGCAGCTCGTCCGCCGCCTCGATGAATTCCTCTATCATACGGGCGAATGCCATGAGCTTGGACGCGCTGCGGGCGAGCGCCTGATAATTGTCGGCTTCCCTGATGACCTCGAACATACTGATGCCCAGCTCGGCGGCTATTTCCGACGCGTTCTGGATGGTGCGGTCGCCAATGCCGCGCTTCGGCTCATTGATGACGCGCTTCAGTCGGATTTCGTCGGAAGGATTGGCAATGATGCTGAGATAGGCGAGCATATCCTTGATTTCCTTGCGCTCATAGAAGCGGTGTCCGCCGATAACGCGGTAGGGAATGCCCGCGCGGACAAAGTAGCCTTCAATGGAGTTGGACTGGGAATTCATTCTGTACAGCACGGCATGATCCCCGTAATGCATACCGGCGGCGACATTGCTTTCAATGCAGCGCGCGATGAAGGCGGCTTCATCGTACTCGCTCTGGGCGCAATAATGCACAATGCTCTCGCCGGAACCGTTGGAGGTCCAGAGATTCTTGCCCTTGCGCTCCCTGTTGTTGCGGATAACGGCGTTGGCGGCGTCCAGAATGGTCTGGGTGGAACGGTAATTCTGCTCCAGACGGATCACCTGCGCGTCGGGGAAGGTTTCCTCGAAGGAGAGAATATTCTCGATTGTCGCGCCGCGGAATTTATAGATGCTCTGGTCGTCGTCGCCGACGACGCAGAGATTGCCGCTCCGCTCCGAGAGAAGCTTGGCGAAAAGGTACTGGGCGTGGTTGGTGTCCTGGTATTCGTCGATCATGATGTACTCGAACCGCTTCTGATAATGTTCCAGCACGTCGTCGTTTTCCATGAAAAGCCTGACGGTCTGGAAAAGAAGATCATCGAAGTCCATGGCGTCGGCCTGTTCCAGCCGCTTCTGGTATTCGGCATAGCATTCGGCGATTTTTTTCAGACGGAAGTCGCTGCCGGCCTTCGACGCGAACTGCTTCGGATTCAGCATCTGTTCCTTGGCGCGGCTGATTTCGGCAAGAATCGCCTTGACGCTCAGCACCTTGTCGTCTATGCGGAGGAATGCCATCACGTCCTTCATCAGACGCTTGCTGTCGTCGGTGTCATAAATGGTGAACTTCGGAGTATAGCCAAGACGCTCGCCGTCGCGCCGGAGCATTCTGGCGCAGGTAGAATGGAAGGTGGAAGCCCACACCTCTCCGCCGTTTTCGCCGAGCATAGCGGAAAGCCTGTCCTTCAGCTCGCCGGCCGCCTTGTTGGTGAAGGTAATCGCCATGATCCGCCACGGCTTCGGTGGAAAGCGGGAAAGAAGACCTGCCGCCCGCTGTGAATCCTCTTCGGACTTCGCGCTCAGGCTGCCGCGGGCGATATCCTCAAGGAAGCAGACTTCGTCTTCCGTAAGACCGGGGGGGAGGAAGTCTGCCCAATAGCTGTTGCCGTATCTGATGAGGTAGGCGATTCTGTTGACCAGCACCGTTGTCTTTCCGCTTCCCGCGCCCGCCAGAATCAGAAGGGGGCCTTCGGTTCTGAAGACAGCGACGCGCTGCATATCGTTCATGCGTGAAAATTCACGCTCAAGAATTTTCTTCTTTGCATCGGTAAATCTTTGCTTGAGATCTGACATGGCATTTGCTCCTGGGATAAAATGGATTTGGCATACATTATAGCATACCTCCCCGTGAATTTCAAGCATTTTTGACGCCGGAAACGCCCTGACCGCCGCGCTGCCAATCACGGGCCTCCCGCGTTATCATTCGTCAGATCCAAGCGGAAAAAACGGAAAGAATCAACCGTACAGGGCGGACAGATCATCGGAAGGAACGCCGCACTGCGAAATTATTTTAAAATTTAACAAAAATTCGCTTTACATTCTCGTGGGAATTGTTTATTATATTTATTGAGAAAAGCGTGTTCTTTTCGGATTATTGTTAAAGAAAAACCATTCTATAACACAAAAAGGAAGGTAATTCACATGAGAAAAACCAAAATTGTCTGTACGCTCGGTCCCGCGACTGACAACGGTGATATTCTCCGTCAATTGATGCTCGGCGGAATGAATGTCTGCCGCTTCAATTTCAGCCACGGCGATCATCCCAGTCACAAGAAGCGTCTTGACGCGGTCATTGCCCTGCGCGATGAACTGGGTCTTCCCATTGCGACGCTTCTCGACACCAAAGGCCCTGAAATCCGCACGGGAACCTTTGAGCCGTCCAAGGTGGAATTGGTGCAGGGGCAGAAATTCACTCTCACCACCAGGGATATTGTCGGCAGCAGCAATATTTCGTCCATCTCCTTCGCGGGACTTCCCAAGGATGTCAAGCCGGGGCAGCGAATCCTCATTGACGACGGCCTGATTGAGCTGACGGTGGATTCTGTCACGGATACGGAGATTTTCTGCACCGTTGTCAACGGCGGCACCGTTTCCAACAATAAGGGCATCAATGTTCCCGGTGTCCGTCTGAGTATGCCTTATCTCAGCGAGAGGGACAAGGCCGATATCATGTTCGGCGTTCAGTGTGATTATGACTTTATCGCCGCGTCCTTTGTCAGAAGCGCGGACGACGTGATGCAGATCAGGGCGCTTCTTGACAAGCTGCACTGCAATACCATCAAGATCATCTCCAAGATCGAGAACGCGGAGGGCGTTGATAACAGCGATGATATTCTCCGCGTGTCCGACGGCATCATGATTGCCCGCGGCGATCTCGGCGTTGAAATTCCGCTGCAGGAGATCCCGATTATCCAGAAGAAGCTCATCGACAAGGCGTATAAGGCCGGCAAGATGGTCATTACCGCCACCCAGATGCTCGACAGCATGATGAAGAATCCCCGCCCGACCCGCGCGGAATCCACCGACGTGGCCAATGCCATCTATGACGGCACGAGCGCGATCATGCTTTCCGGAGAAACCGCCGCCGGCAAGTATCCCGTCGAAGCGCTGCTTACCATGGCGAAGATTGCCGAGCGCACCGAATCCGATATCAATTACGCGGGCGGTTTCAAGAGCGCGCTGAGCAAGATCGGTGACGACGACGTGACCGGCGCCATCTCCCACGCTACCGTCACCACTGCCATCGACCTGAACGCCAAGGCCATCATCACGGTCACCAAGGGCGGCGGAACGGCGCGTCAGATCAGCAAGCACCGTCCGCCCTGTCCGATCGTGGGATGCTCGCCCGACAAGAAGGTCGTGCGCCAGCTCAACCTTTCATGGGGCGTGACGCCGCTGCTCATTCCGGAAAAGACCAGCACCGACGAGCTGTTTGACTGTTCGGCGAAGGCCGCCGAGGAGGCAGGGCTGATTCAGTCGGGCGATCTGTGCGTCATTACAGCGGGCGTACCGATCGGCGTTTCCGGCACCACCAACCTGCTAAAGGTGCATCTCACCGGCAACATTCTCGTTTCCGGCAAGGGCATAGGGGATACCAAGGTCTGCTCCAAGATGTGCGTGGCAAAGACCGAGGAGGAAATCGCCGAGGAATTTGAAACCGGCGACATCATCGTCGTTCCCCAGACCAGCAACCGTCTGCTTCCGTTCATGCGGAAGGCGAGAGCCATCATCACCGAGGCGGAGGGCGTCAACAGCCACGCCGCCATCGTCGGAATGACGCTTGGCATTCCGGTCATTACAGGCTGCAAGAATGCCACCCAGATTCTCAAGAACGGCACGACAGTGGTGGTTGACGCTGAGAAGGGCATCGTTTACAGCGGAGACAGGATCAATTAGTGAGCCGCAGCCGTTTTACGGAGCGCAGGCGAACCATAATGCTATGCAGGAGGTCTGAATTATCATGCCGTTCATCAATATCAATACCAACACCGCCATCTCAAAGCAGCAGGAGACAGCGGTGAAGACAAGACTCGGCAAGGCGATAGAGCTGCTTCCAGGCAAGTCGGAAGGCTGGCTGATGGTGGGCTTTGAACCGGAGCGTCCGCTTTATTTCCGGGGCAGCGGCAGCGAGAAGATTGCCTTTGTCGAGGTCAGCGTTTACGGCAAGGTGAGCCGCCCGGCGAGCGACAGGCTGACCGCCGCCATCACAGAAATACTTGAGGAGGAGCTTGGCATTGAGCAGAGCTACATCAAGTATGAAGAAGTGGAAATCTGGGGCTTCAACGGCAGTAATTTCTGATCGGCGGGGACAAACGGTGATATCATGTCTGACAAACACAGAATTGTTTTAGCGAAAGAGGATTTTTCTCCGGATGAATGCGAACTGATCAAGCTGCTGGCGGGATATGACGAGAACGCCGCCGATCCGAAGGCGGAACTGGACAGATGTCTTTACGAGTACCTTGTTTTTCAGAATAATTACGTTTTCGCGGCGAAAAAGATCCGCACTGATCTGGAGATTCTGGAGCTGGATTACAGGGTCAATTATGATCACCGCATTCTCAAGACCATCGACAGCCGGATTAAGTCCGTCAAGAGCATCTGCGGCAAGCTGGAGAAGAAAAACATTCCGCTCACGCTGGAGAACGCGGCGTTTGAACTGGCGGATATTGCCGGCATCCGGGTTATCTGCTACTATATGCGGGATATCTACGAGATCAAGAACCGGCTGCTGGCGCAGGATAACGTAAGCCTTCTCAAGATGTCCGATTACATTCAGGAGCCAAAGCCGAGCGGCTACCGCAGTCTGCATCTGATCATTTCCACGCTGGTTCATCTGGCGGGAAGGAATGTCGAGGTGCCGGTAGAGATCCAGTTGCGGACGGTGGCGATGGATTCATGGGCAGGTCTGGAGCACGTGCTGAAATACAAGAATCCCAACGGCGTTTCAGACGAGATATCAGAACAGCTGAGCGAATGCGCTGATATCATCTCCGAAACCGACGCGAGAATGCAGGAGATATACCAATCCCTTTTCGGCAAAAAGAAATAATGATTCACGTTGGCGGCCGCCGCGTCATGGGTGCTTCTGTGACGCGGCGGTTTTTCGCAAAAGAAAAATATTAAATAATTATAAAAACAGTTGATAATGAAATCAATTAATGATATAATGACAATTAACACGTTGCTCAGGCGGAAGGACTGCCTGAGAAAGTTTATTTTACATTATATTCTGCGAGATTACGCGGTCATTTGTTGGGCGGGAAGTGTTTTATGAGCAAAAAAGAAAAAAGTATTTCTGCGTTGATCATCTTTCTGATGACAGCGGTGTTTTTATCTGCTGCGGCATATGTTTCCCTGAATTATAATTCGTGGTTTGTGCAGGATGAGTCGTTTGAAGCGCCTGTTGTGAGCTTTTCCGATACGCGTGGAAACAGAATTAATCTCAGAATGAATCAGTCCGGTATTACATCGGGAATATCGGACGAAACGCTGGCGGAACGGAATATCTATGAATTCCCGACAGGGGACTCGCCATATTTCATTTATGTAGAAAAAGGCACCCACACGCTTTCTGTCTTCGAGAAGGACGAGTACGGACTTTATACTCGGAAAGTCTTCACATGGAGTACAGCAACCGGTAAGACCAGTGGCCTGACGCCGGTGGGAACGTTCACGGTCGGTGCCAAGGAGGAATGGCACGTATGGCCGGCAAAGACGGTTTCTCCTTATGCTACTAAATACTACGAAAAACAAAACCGCTACGGAGGCTTGTATATTCACGGCCCGATATACGCGTACAGGGAATTCTATTCTTTGTTTTCCAATACAGCCAAGCAGATAGGAACCAATTGTTCATCGGGCTGTCTTCGCACGGAAACAGAAGCGGCGTATTTCGTATATGAAATGTGTCCCGAAGGCACCTTGGTCAAAATCGTTGAAGGTTCTCCGCTGGGATTTACGCCTAACAGGGTAGTTTACCCTTATAACCAGACCATTAAGCCTTCACTTGACAGGTTTTTCAACCCCTCGAAGCTAGTGCAGCATTTCAGATTCGCCGAGGAATCGCATACCATGCGTCTGGGCGATCAGTTTATTCCGGAGATTCTATACACGCCGGAAGACGTCGAATTTGTTTCACTGAATTGGACGACCAATAATCCTTCCATCGTAAAGATTTCCGGCGACAGCATCTGGGCGGTTGGAATAGGTTCTGCTATGATCACCGCGACGACTACTGACGGCGTCCTTTCCGATACCATGCTGATCAATGTCACAGTTCACGATGTTGATACATCTCTTCCCCCGCCGGATGTCGGAGGGAAGATGACAGAAGATGACAGCAATATAGATGAATCTTTTGTGCCTCTGAAGGAAGACCTCCTTTTTCTCGAAGTCAAAGGGGAGAAGTTTTCCATTAATCAGAGTGTAAAACCGCTTTTGAAGTGTCTGGGTAACCGATATATTCAAAAGCCGCCTGTCCAGAGCTGCGCTTATAAAGGATACGACAGATTTTTCCAGTATAATTTCTATCCGGGCGTATGCAATATATCGACGGTTCCATCGCTTCCTGACGGCGGCGACGCTATTTGCGAGGTGGAATTCATCGGAAATACCGGCTTGGATCTCCAGTCTTCAAAGGGGATAAAATGGGGCGATTCCCTGAGCGATATCAAGCGGGCGTATGGAAAGTATTATACTGAAATCAGAGTTGACGATGAGAAAAAGCCCGCTGATTCGTATATACGTATTACCTACTGGGCAGGAACGCCGGGGGATCCCGCAACACCGAGCCTGTATTTCACGCTGGACGTCAATTCGCTGACCGTAAAGGGAATGGGAATTTACAGCGCGAGAAACATGGGCTAGTTATTTTTCGCAATAAGGATGGATTGATTGTAAGATGGTATTCAGTTCAGCTGCATTTTTATTCGCCTTTTTTCCGGTCTATATTGCTGTAGTCGCTCTGATCAGGAATATCAGGGTCTGTAATGTTTTTCTTGTTATACTCAGTCTGCTGTTTTACGCATGGGGCGAGCCCGTATATATTCTGCTGATGCTTTTCTCGATTACGGTGAATTATGTGATTGCCCTTCTGTCGGAAAAGTGCGCGGAGAGCGAACGCGTAAAGAAGCGTGTGCTGCTGTCGCTGTCGGTCATTTACAACCTGACCGCTCTCGGTCTCTTCAAATACGCGGGATTCTTTGTTTCTACGCTGAATTCCCTGACCGGAAGCAGCTTCCCGGTTCCCCAGATTCCTCTGCCGGTTGGAATTTCCTTCTTCACCTTCCAGACAATGAGCTATGTGATAGACGTCTATCGCGGAAAATGCTCCGTCCAGCGGAATTATGGAAAATTCATGCTTTACGTTTCATTTTTTCCACAGTTGATCGCCGGCCCCATCGTCAAATACCGCGACATTGAAACGCAGCTTGGCGAACGCACCGTTTCAGCGGAGAAGATGGCTGCCGGCATCAGAAGATTCATCGTGGGTCTTTCCAAAAAAATGCTCATTGCCAATGCGGTCGGCAGTCTGGTCGATCGTATCTATTCCCTGAACGATTCTGATATGAATATCGTTCTCGCGTGGACGGCGGGCATATTGTATTCGCTTCAGATTTATTATGATTTCTCCGGCTATTCCGATATGGCGATCGGACTGGGAAAGATAGCGGGTTTTCATTTCCTTGAGAACTTCAATTATCCCTACACATCCCTTTCCGTCCGTGAATTCTGGAAGAGATGGCACATTTCTCTCACCACATGGTTCAGGGAATATGTGTATTTCCCGCTCGGCGGCAACAGGAAAGGGGAGCTTCGCACGGGCATTAACCGCATGACGGTGTTTCTTCTGACCGGAATGTGGCATGGCGCGATGTGGACCTTTGTTGTCTGGGGCGTCTTTCACGGCGTCTTTCAAATGCTGGAAACCTATCTCATTCACCCTGAAAAATGGAAGAAGCCGCTTGCTTACATCTACACCATGGCGGTGGTCGTCATAGGATTTACCATTTTCCGCGCCGACAGCATGGGACAGGCGATTAATTTCCTGCGACAGATGGCGGCGGGATTCAGTTTTTCTGATATCGGTCTGATCACAATGCGTGGGATGCTGACTTTCTACAATGTATTTATTGCCATCATTGCCTTCGTTGCCATGACTCCGCTTGTGCGCGACACTGCCAACGCGTTGGCGGAGAAATACAACGCGGGAAAGGCGGTTGTCTGCGCCAGATACGCCGCGAGTCTTTTCCTTATGGCGTTATGCGTAATGTCTATCGCGTCGTCCTCTTACAATCCGTTTATTTATTTCAGATTCTGAGGGAGGGCGAATGAATTGAAGGCAATGAAGAAACTATGTTTTGTATGCTATATTCTGACGATTACCGCAGTATGTCTGCTTCCTCTGCTGGGAATGATTTTCGGCTGGGGAGCGAAATCCACCGAAAACAGAATCATGACCGGAATGCCCGATCTTTACGCTGTCACGGAGGATACCATTGACCCCAATCTTCAATTCACGGAGGAACTGGGCGAATTCTATTCCGACAATTTCGGATTCCGTCAGGAGCTTGTCACCGCGGATTCATGGATCAATGAGTCAGTATTCGGGCGTTCATCCAATACCAAGACGATTGTCGGCAGGGACGGGTGGTATTTTCTCGGCGATACATTGGATGATTACACCGGCGTTTCGGCGTTTTCCGACAGGGGAATATTCCGTCTCGGCAGGACGCTTGAACTGATGAATCAATACTGTGAAGACGCTAACATTTCTTTTTTGTTTTTTGTCGCTCCGAATAAAAACAGCATTTACCCGCAATTTATGCCATGGAGCGTCAGACGTTCTTCTTCACCGGGGAATCTTGACAGGCTCAGTACGGCAATGAAAGCAATGCCGTACTATCTGGATATCAAGTCGGTTCTGCTGAAGGAAGCAGAGGATACATCCAGATTCATTTATCTGAAAAACGACAGCCATTGGAATAATCTCGGCGCGCTGGCGGCCTATAATGCGGTACAGGACAATCTCAACGCGCGGATCAAAAAATACGATTACCTGCCGATTGACCCGTCCGGGCTGTATATCTCAACAACGCCTGTTTCCGGCGACCTGACAGCCATGCTGTATCCGGCTTTCCAGAAGAAGGACATCCAGTATGAACTGGGCCTCCCGAAGAATTTTTCGTCCTCGAAGCCGCTCACCAATCTGATGGATTCTGAAATCAATACAACCTGTCAGGGTCGGTATTACAACGCGATGTGCTACCGCGATTCGTTCTTCAACGCATTTATACCGATCAATTCCAACGCGTTTGCCAAAGCGCGGTACACACGCAATTCCAAGACCTCGCCCTATGACCTGACAGCAGCGAAGAATGGCGATTACAATATTGTGATGGTGGAAATTGCCGAGAGAAATCTGGCGAATGTCCTTTACTCGGCGCCGCTGATGGACACCCCGCGTGTAAAGACGCCAAAGGTGTCAAGAAGGCGGTACGCGGAGCAGCACTGTTCCTTTGTCGATGACGGAGAATCATTCATCATTAACGGAGAGATCGGTGACTGGGCAGAATTGGAAACGGAAAGCAGAATCTTTATCGAGCTTCGCAGCAGCTCCGATAAGTCATTCTATTATGAAGCTTTCCCGGTTCTCAGCGGCGATTCTTACGCTGACAATGGGTTTTCTGCTCATATCAACAAGTATCAACTGAAGAACGACGATTATCAGGTTTTTATTCATGTGGGAAATAGCGAGCTTACACGATATACCGAACTGACGCTGAATTAAGAGAGGAGAAAACCATTATGGAAAATCAGAATAGCAAGACCAATACCGCTTCAGGCACGACGGAAAGAAGAAAGCGCATTTTCTCCGCCATCCAGCCGAGCGGGCAGATGACGCTGGGCAATTATCTCGGCGCCATCCGCAACTGGGTGGATATGCAGGATGAATTCGACTGCATTTTCGCCACCGCCAATCTTCACGCGATCACGGTGCGGCAGGATCCCAAGAAGCTCAGGGAGAATACCGTCAATCTCTTTGCGCTGCTCATCGCTTCCGGCGTCGATCCGGAAAAAAGCATTTTCTTCCATCAGAGCATGGTGCCGGCACACGCTGAATTGTCATGGGTTCTCAGCACCTTCACGCAGTTCGGCGAACTGTCGCGTATGACGCAATTCAAGGATAAGTCGGCAAGACACGCCGACAACATCAACGCGGGGCTTTTCACCTATCCTTCGCTGATGGCGGCGGACATTCTGCTCTATCAGGCGGACATGGTGCCGGTGGGCGACGACCAGCGGCAGCATCTGGAGCTGACAAGGGATATTGCCGAGCGATTTAACGGCATTTACGGCAAGACCTTCGTCGTTCCGGAGCCATACATCAAGAGGAACGCTGCGAGGGTGAGAAACCTTCTTGACCCCAGCAAGAAGATGAGCAAATCCGACCCCAACACCAAGAGCTTCATTCTGATGGTGGACGAACCGGCTACCATCATGAAGAAATTCCGTTCCGCGGTCACCGACAGCGAGGCCTGTGTGAGGTACGCGGAGGGCAAGGACGGCATCAATAACCTGATGGAGATTTATTCCGCCTGCACCGGGAAGAGCTATGAGCAGATAGAAGACGAATTCCGCGGCAAAGGCTACGGCGATTTCAAGACCGCTGTCGGGGAAGCCGTTGTGGCTGTGCTTGAGCCGATTCAGATCAGGTACAGGGAATTGCTCAGCGACAGGAAGCACCTTGACGAGGTTGCCGCAAAGGGCGCGGAAGCCGCCGCGAGAATTGCCGCGCGCACCATTGAAAAGGTCTACAAAAAGGTCGGCCTTATGCGATAAAAAAACGTCGTACATCATTCCGCAAGGGTCTGGTGTACGACGTTTTTTTGATTGTCTGACAGGCAGATTATCCGATACTGAAAATGACGGGGCGGCCGGAGACGCGGATCATTCCGGCGTCAACGGTCACATTCCCGCCCGATATTTCGTCGGTGTACGAGCCGTCAGGAGCCTTGATCTTCACCTCTGACGCTTTGCCTTCCAGACAGAACACACCGGCGACACGCCGACCGCTGCCGGTGAGGTAAGCGGTAACGGTTCCCGTTGCGTCGTCAGCTTCCGCGGAAAAATCAGCGTCAACCGGGAGTAGGGATTTTTTGATTTCGCCGAGTCTTGTCAGGAAGGAGGAAATGTCCTTTGAGGGATCGCGGCTGAAAACGTCCTTGTCAAAGAGCGAGCAGATTTCCTCGTTGCGCCATTCCTGCCCACCGTAGAGCATGGTGGTTCCCTTCTGGAAATAGACAAAGGACAGCCAGTTGAGCAGAATGCCGGGATCCGGAAAGCGGCGGCTGGCTCTCGGTGTGTCGTGATTCTCAAGAAAGCGGATTTTGATATAGTCGGTGGGGAAGACGTGCTCCTGGTAATTGAGCATGGCGATGTACTCGCTGAGCCTGCCCTTGCCGTCGGCGTATCTCTCGAAATAATCCTGCGCGTCATAGGGGTATTCCATATCGAAGACGCGGTAGAGATCGGTGTCTGTCGCAACCGGATAGCCGCACTCGCGGGCGTACTGCACGTGTCCCGTATAAACCGATTCCGCCAGCCATATCGCGTCCGGTCTGACCTTTGCGACTTCCTCCGCCGCTCGTTCCCAGAATTCCAACGGAACGCAGGACGCGACGTCGCAGCGGAAGCCGTCCACGATCTTCGCCCACATCACGAGGGTTTCGATCTGGTAATCCCACAGTTCGCGGTTGGAATAATCGAGGTCAAGCACATCCGTCCAGTCACCGTAACGGTTGCCGAAGCTGCCGTCCTCCCTGCGGAAGAAATACGCGGGATGCTCCCGGAACAGGACCGAATCGTGGGAAGTGTGGTTGTAAACGACGTCGATGATGCAGCGCATTCCGCGCGAATGGATTTCGCCCACCAGATGCTTCAGGTCGTCGAGAGTGCCGTATTCAGGATTGACGGCGCGGTAGTCGCTGATGGAATAGGGACATCCTAGGCTGCCCTTCTTGTTCAATTGGCCGATGGGATGAATGGGCAGCAGCCAGATGATGTCGGTTCCGAGGGCGCGGATTCTGTCCAGATCGCTTTCGAGTGCGGCGAATGTGCCTTCCGGCGTATGATTGCGGAGGTAAACCGAATAGATGATGTTGTTCCGAAGGGAGATATCGCGCTTTTTGAATGCACACATGGTGACTCACGTCCTTTTTTCAATGATGGGGATATTCTGTCCGGACGAATTTTTCAAGCACATCCAGACTGCGGATAACCTTGTCGGTAGCGATACAGTAGGCCATGCGGAAGTATCCGGGGCAGCCGAAGTTGTCGGCAGGCACGAGAATGAGGTCGTACTTCTTGGCCTTCATGCAGAAGAGATTGGCGTCCTCCTCCAGCGCCTTCGGGAAGATGTAGAAGGTGCCGCCGGGCTTGACCACGGTGAATCCCAGTTCAATGAGCTTGTCGTAGATGAGGTTCATATTGGTTTCATAGACTGACAGATCGCTTGTGTCGTCGATCACGCGGGACACTGCCAATTGAATGATCGAGGGCGGACAATTGTGGCCGATGCCGCGGCTGATCTGCCCGCAGATGACGGCGAGGATGTCCGCGTCGGTCGCCTTGGGATTGACGGCGATGTAGCCGATTCTTTCTCCGGGAAGGCT